>CAISYK010000473.1 GCA_903889605.1 uncultured Bacteroidota bacterium | reverse complement strand
GCAATATGATCTGAATATTTTATAATATCATTTTTTTTATCGAGTAATTGCTTGAGTAGTTTCTTTCTGTCAATCAACGGAATCCCGCATGTATCCTCTCCGTTGATAGAAAGCACATCAAATACCTGAAATTGTATTTGGTGATTGCTAGTGCTTTTATAATGCTGTAATAATTGGAAATTTGATTTGCCGTTCTTATCAGCAATTACGATCTCACCATCTAAAACTGCATTTATATTTAACTTTTTTAATGCATTTACAACAATGGGATATGAGTCATTAAATGAATTTCCGTTTCTGGAATATAAACTGATATTGCTTTTATTTACTTCTGCAATAGCGCGGTAACCATCCCATTTTATTTCAAATATCCAGTCTTTACTGCTGAAGGGTGAGTTTGTTTCTTTAGCCAGCATTGGTTTAATGTAATTATTCAGTTTTCGTGTTTTCCCCGCATGATAACTGTCCTTCTTTCTTTTTTCCAATAATTCCATCTTCTTTATCTCCTTGATGTTTTTGCATTTTTTATTCTTGAAGAATTGATGCTTGTTCTTTTAAAAGCAATTTATTTATTGGTGATTTTGCAGATGTATGTTCTTCGCTGTTATAATTTTCGTTGACAGCATATTCATCATTATGTTTTATCAGCAGCCAGGCATTTTTTTGTTTGTATTTTATTTTTACCAGTGCGAATTCTCCATTCAGTTTTTTACCAAATAATCTAAATTTGAGAATACCTTTATTAAGCCCTGTTTTGAGTTTTTTTTCAGCTGCGCTTTTTTCTGAATTATCAATATCTGATAAATACCCGTGGTCCCATAATTCTACAATTCCTGCCCCATAATTCCCTTCAGGAATTATTCCTTCGAAATCTTTATAGCTGAATGGGTGGTCTTCTACCATCATTGCAAGTCTTTTATCTTTTGGGTTTAAAGAAGGCCCCTTAGGGACAGCCCAGCTTTTCAGCACACCATCCATTTCCAGCCGAAAATCATAATGCAGATGCGAAGACTTATGCCTTTGTATCACAAATGACAACTTGGACTTTGATTTAACTGCTTTATCTGAAGGTTCAGGAGTATTTTCGAAATTTCTTTTTTTGGAATAAATTTGTAAACTCATTATGACGCTTTTTTTTGATTAGCAGTAAGACTTGCTTTCAGCTGGTGCATCAGATCTTTTGTTTTACTGTAAGTTACTTTTAGTTCAGGCTCTTTTATTTTTACACCTTTCGATTTTGCTTTAATAACTTTCATTAGTTCTGCAGTATATGTGTCTTTATATTGTTTGATATTAAACTTGCCTGATAACTGCTCAATCAGGGAAACAGCCATTTTCAGTTCATTTCCATTTATGTCAGTTTTGGCAGGAAGTTTTAATTCTTCCGGATTTTTTATTTCATCATCAAAACGGATACGATTAAGTATTATTACATTTTCAGTTGCTTTTAAAATTGCCAATGTTTCTTTATTCCGCAGTACAAACGCTGCTATACCTGCTTTTTGTGTTTTTCGCAAAGCATCTCTCAATAGAGCATACGCTCTTACACCTGATTCTTCTGGCTCCAGGTAATACGGCGTTTCATAATATATACTTTCTATCTCTTTTTCTTCGACAAATTTTTCAATTTCGATTGTTTTAGTTTTTTTCGAATTTGCGGTTTCAAAATCTTTATCTGTCAATACCACATATCCGGCTTTCGGCATTTTGTATCCTTTTACAATATTTTCCCATTCAACTTCCTTTCCTGTCTTTTCATTGATTCGTTTAAAATGGATCCTGGAAAGATCTTTTTTGTCAAGCATATCCAAATCCAGACGGCTTGTATGTACTGCGCTGTATAGTTTTACTGGAATATTTACTAATCCGAATCCTATTGCACCTGACCAAATCGGTTTCATGTTTCTAAGTTTTTTAATTTATGCAAGTCAAAAATTGTTCCTCTCATAAATACTGTAAAATGATAGGAAATAATTATGTTTTCGTAGAATTATTTGCACAATATTTATTATCTATAAATTGGGTATTCAAAATTTAATCTCTTTTAGATTTATTTTATTAGGTTTTCCTTGATATATAAAAATTATTCACCTATGCCTCATGGTATTGCCATACGGTT
>CAISYK010000472.1 GCA_903889605.1 uncultured Bacteroidota bacterium | reverse complement strand
ATTTCATATAAAAAATCACTCATGCTGTCAAAGTCATTTTGAGAGCTTAAACGTCCTTTATAAATTCCGGCGGCCTGAACAGCTGAGTTTCGCCAGATGTCGCCTGATTTTGTAAACATCTGAGAAATTTCTAATAGTTTATCATTAGGTAAATATTGATGCGCTTCCTGCAAAAATGCTGCGTAAATGAATCTAAAGCCGCCGCCTCCGGTGCCAATTTCTTCCTGCATCCGCACAAGCTGTGCTAAATATAGTTTAGCTTTTTCAATGCCTAAACTATTTCTCCATTTTTTTATTTTATCTGCAGTATATTTTATTCCGCTCACTCCGACTATTGGCCCCGGTATTCGCAGCATATCTCTTACATTCCTGCTGATTCCTGATTTAATGGCTTTACGCAGCTGCTCGTCTGTTACTATTGTATTTTCTTTTGGGAAATATAATTGTCCTTGAGGAGCTAAGGCTCCTTTAGCAAATCTCACTCTTTCTAATTCATAGTCGCTCAGGCTGGTAACATTTTCCATTATAGGATCACTAACCAGATATTGTTCATTTTCTTTGCCGTAAACAATTATGTTGTGGGCATTGAAATGAAATCTATATTCTTTAGGGAAATAGGATAAGTAATAAACCCCAACCTGGCATCCAACAGGCTGACCTTCCAAAAGTTTTTGGTCAAGAAATGTTTTAGCTTTTTCTTTAGATGAAAAAGTTTTTCGAACAATCGGAATTTCTAAAGCTTTGCATGTTCGTTTAAAAATAAGTCCCGGCATTGTTCTAAAGGCTATTGCAGGGCCATTATTTATTTTTAATAGGGGGATATAAATATAAAATAAGCCTGAGCCAATCCCGAAAGCTAAAGGTTCGGTTATTTGATTAAAACCAATATGGTTTAATAAGTTTACTGTTACTCCGTTTTCACAATGAGCGGCTTGAATGTGTTTAAAATCAACTTTCATCAAATCCAATATCTTTTAATTTATCAATATTAATTTCGAAAGTTTCAGCATATAATTTCAAATTTTTCTCAGAGAGTTTGTTGAATATTTCCGGCTTTAAATGCCGTTTAATAGTCCATTTGTAAAAGCCTGTATATGCAGACAAAATTGTTATGTCCATTAATTTTATTTCCATGTAAAATAGAATAGGGCTTGCTTCGCCTTTAAGGACTTTTTCCTTTGCATCAGCAATTCTATTTTCAATATCATCCCAAGCGGTTTTTAAGGCTGAAGTTTTAATATCCCAGCCTGTACTCAAATTTGCAGAGTATTTTCCTGATTCATCAACAGCATAACAAACTTCTTTAGTAAAATTAATTAAAGAGCTTGGGTCCTGAGGAATGTCTGTTTTATTCATTTTAACAAACTGTTAATAAACTAAAAGCATAGGAGAATCTTGAACTCTCAGGAACAACCAATAAAATTTTCTGTCCTTTTTTTAATTTGCCGCTTTTAAAAAGATCCTCAACCATTATATAAATTGATCCTGCGCCAACATTTCCAATAGTAGTTAAATTTGTAAACCATTTTTCATTCGGAATGTTTATTCCATTTGATTTTAAATTTTCCGCGATTTTACTTCTGAAAAATTCGCTGGACATGTGAGGTAAAAAATAATCTATAGTGTCAATATCAAAACCTTTTTTTGCAAAAACATCGCTAAGCTTATCAAAACCAAGTGATACAATATTTTTGCTTAACAATTTAACATCCTGCTTAATATTCATGACGGATTTATTTTCAATCTCATCTTTCGAAAAGTCTAAATAACTCTTTAATGAGCCGTCAGGAAGTTTGTCGCTTCCCATATACATGCAGGCTTCTGATTTGTTGGCAAAAGAAACAGCCTCAATCCAATCAATTCTTAAACTAATACCATTTTCATTGGGTTTGTTCTGCAGTAAAAAGGCCGCTGCGCCGTCAGAAAGCATCCACCTTAAAAAGTCTTTTTCAAAACTCAGATAAGGGTTTTCTTCCAGAATGGATAAATTAGTTATTTCATTTTCAAAACAAGAAGATTTCAAGATTGGGGAAATTCTTTCTGAACCTGAACATGCAGCATTTTCTACTTCTCCGCACTTTATTGCCATGTAAGCATATTTTAAAGCATGCATTCCCGAACAGCAATTTCCGGAAGGAGAAATAACTTCCATAGAAGAAGCGCCTTTTAATTCACCGTGCACCATTACTGCATGCGAAGGCATAAGCTGGTCAGGACAAGAGGTTCCGCATGTAAGCATCTGCAAATCTTCGATAGGCATGGAAGAATCAACAAACAAAGCTTCAACAGCTAATGCCGTCATTCCATAATTTGTGTGTGTAGCGTTACCGTTTTTATCAGCAGCATAGTATCTTTGTTTGATACCATTATTTCTTAGAACAATGTTTTTAGATTTTGAAGGCTTCCCATTAACATATCCAAGATACAGCTCCATTTCATCATTTGCAATGGGCTTGTTCGGCAAAAATTTTGATGTCTTATTTATATAAACCTGATGTAACGGCATATTTTATGTTAATTTCAATTTATTCCTGAATAATATTTTTTCTTTTTCGCGATGCTTTTAGATACAAAAGGTTTTATAAACAATGTATTTACTGT
>CAISYK010000471.1 GCA_903889605.1 uncultured Bacteroidota bacterium | reverse complement strand
CATCCGCCTGCAGCAGTTACTTTTATATATTTTGTTCCGCTTGATGCAATTATATTTGGTGAAGCTATTGAATTAGAAGCCCCTTCATTTGTCCAATAACTCAATGTGCCTCCACCAGTGCTTCCTGCGGTTACTGCTCCAGTGGTTATATCTACAGTATTTGGGTAACAAACAGCTGCAGGACTTGTAATTGCTAAAACCGGCTGAGGATTTACTGTTATTGTTGAGTTGTCTGTTGACTGACAGCCTGTGCCCGTAATTGTCGTGGTTACTGTGTAGGTTGTAACTATTGGAGTACTGCTTGTATTAGTAGTATTGTTATCTGGATTTGAAACAGCGGCATTGCTTAATCCAGAGCCTGGATTCCATGAATATGTATAGCCCGTCACAGACGCATCGCCGATTGTTCCCGCCGTTCCAGAACATATTGTTAAATCATTTCCTGCATTTGAAACAGGTAAAGGATTAACTTCAACCGTCACTGGTTTAATATCCGTACATCCGCCTGCAGCAGTTACTTTTATATATTTTGTTCCGCTTGATGCAATTATATTTGGTGAAGCAATTGAATTAGAAGCCCCTTCATTTGTCCAATAACTCAATGCGCCGCCTCCTGTGCTTCCTGTAGTGACAGCCCCTGTAGTAATATCAACAGTGTTTGGGTAACAAACACCTGCAGGGCTGGTAATTGCCAAAACCGGCTGAGGATTTACTGTTATTACCGAAACATCTGCCGAGTGACAGCCTGTGGCAGTAATGGTTGTAGTTACTGTATAGGTGGTAACGATTGGAGTATTGGTAATATTTACTGTTGAGTTTCCAGGATTTGAAGCAGCGGCATTGCTTAATCCTGTGCCCGGATTCCAGGAATAGGAATTGCCGGCAACAGCTGCAGCGCCTATATTTCCTGATGTTCCTGAACATAATGTTAAATCATTTCCGGCATCAGAAATAGGGAGCGGATTTACTGTTACAATTAAATTTTGAGAAGCTCCTAAACAGGAACCATTTGTTGATCTTGGGGTAACTGTATAACTTACAGTCTGAACCGAAGTTGTATTATTTGTTATGGTATTAATTAAAGTACTTGTTGTCTGGCTGGCAGTACTTTCACCAGTTGTATTTGTATTGTCGCCTGCAATCCATGTATATGTTGAATAAACAGTGCTTGTCAGCGGAATGCTTAAAATATTTCCGCTGCAGACGGATGCCGCATTTGCACTGTTTACCGTAGGAATTGGATTAACTGTTACTAATATTATCTGAGGTGTTCCCGGACAATTTCCAAGTATAGAAGTTGGGGTTACTGTGTAAGTGACCCACTGAGTGGATGATGTGGTATTTATTATTGTGTTATTTAAGTTGTTTGATGTCTGGGTAATAATGCTTTCACCAGTTGTATTTGAATTATTGTATGCTATCCAGCTGTATGTAGATGCTGTATTCATACTAAATGCAATATTTACCGCTGTCCCGCTGCAAATTTCAGCTAATGTGTCATTTGACATTTTTAGTTCCGGCATTACTGTTATTGTCACTGTTTGAGATGTTCCTGGACAGCCGCCTACTGTTGATGTAGGAGCAACAGTGTAAATTACTGTTTGAACAGATGCTGAATTATTTGTTATTGTATTACTTAAAGTACCGGAATTCTGGCTGGTTATGCTTTCCCCTGTTGTATTTCCGTTGTTGCCAGCTATCCATGTGTAGTTTGATCCTATATTGCTTGTTAAGGGAATACTTACCTCACTGCCGTTACAAATTGTTGCCGTGTTTGCATTTAACATTAATGGGACAGGATTTACAGCAACAACCACATTAATTGGTGTCGGATTTAGGCATCCGTTTGCCGTTACAATATATGAATAAGTGACATTTATGGGAGAAGAAGTCGTATTTATAAGTACCTCGGAAGGATTACCGGATCCGCTTCCCGCTCCATTGCTGATACCAGTTACACCAGCCCTTGTCCAGTCAAATGATGCAGCAGGTGATATGCTTGTTGGTAAATACGTGAATGCAGTACCGCTGCAAATAGACGGAGGAGATAAAGTGCTGCTTAAATTTGGTTTTGATTTAACTGAAACAACAACATCAAAAGAGGCAGGATTTGTGCAGCCGTTGGCTGTAACACTGTATGAATAAGTAACATCTATTGCATTGGAACTTGTATTGTTAAGTGTTTCATTTGGATTGCCGCTGCCGTTGCTGGTAAAATTGCTTATTCCTGGGACGGCAGACCTATGCCATGCAAATGATGCTCCAGATGTTCCGCTTAATGGTGTGTAATTGAAAACGGTGCTTCCGCATATTGCAGCAGGTGATAATGTACTGCTTAATGTTGGTGCCGCACGTAATACTGACGCTAGAGTCGCATGAACAGTGCCGTTCGCATCTCCAAAAATATAAGCGTTTCCTCCTGTTCTTGTAACACTGCATGCTGAAGCAGCTCCATTTATACCTCTAACCATAATTCCGCTTATCGTTATCGCGTTAATCTCATCAACAGCTCCTACTAAAAATGAAAGAGTAATTGTTGAAGCATTTGTGAGAGAAACAGAAAGTGTGTTTACTTCAGTACCTGTAGCCGATACGCTGCCTGCCGAAGTAAACTCAAAATTAGCAGGGGCTGAAAGAATTAGTGTTCCTGTTCCTGCAATATCAGTGGCCGCATTTTCAGTAATAACAATATCTCCTAGTAAATGCGGGGCTGTTGGGAAAACGGTGCAGGCAGTATCTGTAAGTGATGGAACTGTAATGGTTACATTCGCATATACATTACTAAAATTAGCTGCTGTCAATAAAATGAAAGCAGTCAGTATGATTTTGAAAGCTGAAAATTTGTATTTTATATTTCTGCCGGATTTGTAATGAATTTTCATATCTATTTTATTTGAAGATAAATTGGGAGTAATATACGATAATTATCCTTTAACAGCAATGTCATAAGCGATTATCATGCAATAATTATGATCATCGCTTACTGCATTTGTTTCATATAAAACCCCCTCTATACTTTAATCAGCAGAGAGGGGGTGATTTTTGTAATTAAAATTGATTTTTTTAGAATGTAGATTACCTTAAAAGAGTCACAGAGCCTTTAAACTCGATGTATTCGCCTTTCGAAGTTTTGAATCGTACTAAATATACGTAAACCCCAAATTCAGATTTTTTACCTCCATTAGAACCGTCCCATCCCTGACCCACATTTTTGGTTGTAAACACTTGTAGTCCCCAGCGGTTAAACACAGAAAATTCATATTCCGTAAAATTAACATAAGTAGTTACCGGAATAAATATGTTATTAATATCTCCTGCCGGTCTGAATGCATTCGGAATAAATACTCTTGAATCCTGGTACGCTTCAGCGATATTAGATAAACTGTTTTCACTGAAATTATAAATATTTCCCATTCCTTCCAATGCTTCTATATAATAACTAAATACTCCTTCGCCGTATATTAACGCTGAAACATCATCGGTATATGTATTTAAACCTGATCCGGAAAATAAGATATTTGTAATTGGTGCCGGATCGAAAACGCCGTCAACACCCCTGTAAATGTTGTATGAATAAACATTCCCTGACCATGTTTCATAATCATTCCATGTTAAAGTATTTTCCAGTGCTGAATTGCTGCTCATGGCATTAAGCAGAATCGTTCTTCCTATATTAGTCTGCATTCCATCATATCCGCAGCTGTCAACATTTATTACTTTGTAGTAATAACTGTAATTATCAGTAAGCACCTTGTGATCGCTGTATACAATTGGACTTACAGCACTGGAGGGTACTGTGCCTATTAATTTATAATTAGCCGATACAGTATCGTATGAACGCATAATTTTATAATTTAATGTTGCGGCAGCAATATCAATATGACAAGTTAAATCAACCTGATTGGGATCAAGCACGCTGACCTTCTGGAGATATGAAAATAATGGAGGAGCAGGAGTCGCAGAATAAAAAGTTATCCTGTTGGAAGACACTGTTTTTGTTCCAGATGAATCTATTGCTTCAATTTTAAAGTAATAAGTTGATTTTGGTGCAAGCGAAGAAACTGTATAAGTGAGTGTTCCAAAAGGAACTGTGCCGATTTTAGTAAATGGACCGGCAATGCCTGTCATTGACTGATAAATGTTATACAAAGCCAGACCTGTTCCTAAAGTTGAATATGCTGTCCAGTTTAATACAACACTTCGGTCGCAAATTTGAGCAGCAGACGTTAAATGCATCGTACTATAAATAGTTCCCAAAGGGCTTATATTTCCGCAGCTGTCATAGGCCGCCAAACGGTATTGTTCAGAACTCAAATCGGCATCAGATAATAAATAATTATAATTGTTGTTATTAATTCCCAAAACAGTATCAATTGCAATCCATGCTGTGCCGTTAAATTTATAAACAATATAAGCAGCTGCATCCGGCGCTGGGTTTACATTCCAGCTCATTACTGCGTTATTGGCATCATCAACACTCAAGGTGTCTATAATTGGAATGTTCGGCACAATAATATTTTGAAATGTACCTCCATCAGCTGATGATACAGAAATACAGCCGGAGCTGTCAGCTATTTCAACTCTATAATTAAGTGCTGCATTACAAACATAGATAGAATCAACCGAAAGCAAATTTGAAGTTGATTTTATCAGAGTCCAAATTCCGGCAGGATATTCCAAATAAATATTATAAATTCCTGTGGAAGTTGCAATATTGGGAGATGCTATCGGCGTCCATGAAAGTAATGCTGTTCCGTTGCCCGGATTTGTTACGTTCAATAAAATGGAATGTACAGTCTCTATTGGAGGTGAAAATACCTGCCCAAAACAACCTGATCGGGTTCTAATATAATAATATACTGCTGCAGAATTGGCGTTTGCTCCGACATGGGTATAGTTATTTTGATTGTATGTTAAAACACTGTCAATAAGTGTGAATGGTCCGATGGAAGAAGCAGAAGAATATATAAAATACCCGTTGAATGTTACTCCCGGGTCAGGCGGTATCGACCAGGTGAGCGTAACATCGCCGTTTGGTAATACGGATACGCATTTTGGCTGAGGTGATTGAACTACAGGAGTTGCTAATACAGTAATTGAAACTGTTGAAATATTTTCGGCAGGGGCCGGACAAAAATCATCTTTTACTCTGAAAACAAATGTATATGTATTGGATACTGTATTACAAATTGAATTATATGAAATATGGTTGCAGCTGGTCTGCCAATTGAAAGTGGTGGATATATTAGTGGGAGCTGATACAGGCAGGGTGCTTGTTAATGTTGCGCATGGCGGGTTTAAACAGCCGGCAGCGGCATCTGTAAAGTTGTTTCCGAATTGAGTGCCTGACGCATTAATTGTTACTGATTGGGGTGTAACTCCATCAGCAAGTACTCCGGGATCATTCCCGTTTAATGTAAAACTAACCAAGGAGCCTGCCTGAACAGTTGTTTGATAGGATGTGTACGTTACAACAGGCATATCATTAACAGCGCATGGCAGCAGCACAACCTGAATTTCGCGGTATATTTCAGCTACGAGAGTGCCGCATTTCCAAGCTTCTACTTTTACATTTGTGACAAAATAACCTTGCGTGAATGATGTAAACGATATTTCACCTGTTGTTGGGTTAATTGATGCTGGGACGTTGGCTGAATTTTGTGCTGTTCCAGGCAGCGGGCTGTTATAGCTGTAGCCAGAGGTAAAAGGAATCGGAGCCGGATTTGTTCCCAGAGCGTACAATCCGGTGAAATCATCTAATGGTTCTGCCCACGAAAAAGAAAGTGAATCTAAATCCCGGTCATAGGCATTATGGTTATATTTAAATGGTGATCCAAGGCAGATAACAGTGCTGGGACTTTCTAAAAATGTTGGTGATGAATCAAAACAAAGGTTTTCATTTTGTCCGTTAAAAGCATACATAACAGCCTTTAAAGTAAAACCATAAGAACTTGCATTCTGAAGATTACTTAAAGATCCGTTACGGCAGCAGTCGGAATATGCGAATATCCATCCTTGTGCAGGCGGAACACCAGCCAAAGTAATCGGTAATGATTGGAATACGGATTCCTGCACAGCGCCTGCAACAGGGCTTCCGCTAGTAGGCCAACCTGGCTGAGATTCAGCGTTAGTGCAGGAAATAGTAGGCCCAAGGCCGTTACATGTAGGCGAAATGTCAGTTTGCGAAAGTAAAGATAATGAGATTGTAGATATTGAGGGATGATTGAAAACCGACAACGCAACTACAGAAGGGGTATTGATACCATTACAATCTCTGTAAAACTTAAGTTTGAAAATATATTGTCCTGATCCCTGGCATTCCCATGTAATTTCTCCGCCCATCAAATGTGAAGCATAAATAGAACCACCCGAAATCCCGGAAGGGGAGGAGATCCAAAAAGGAGAAAAATATATAAATGCAATTAAAAAAAAGCCCACCCAACCCTTCAGATGGGCGGGTTTATGATGAGCTGTATTTTTATTATCCGACTGCATTTTTTTTAATATTTGATCGCTATCCGCTTTCTATTTCCGTTAGGAGTATACTGCGTGGGCATATGTTCTATTTTTTTCCAACAACTAATTCAATCATACTGCTTTTATCGAAATAGGAATTTGCCAGATTTCTTATTTGAGATGCAGAAATATCCTTAATGGTTGCAATGTAGTTATCAAAATAATCATAGCCTAAATTATACTCCATAATGCCTTTAAATCTTTCAGCCATAGCAAAAGGTCCGTCAACACTCCTTAAAAAATTGCCTAACAGGTAATTTTTCACTAACGTCAGCTCTTCTTCCGGGACTAGTTCTTCACGTAAACGATTCATTTCAAAATATAGCTATGATTTAGCTACCGCTTGGATAGCGCACACAAGCTTACCATTT
>CAISYK010000470.1 GCA_903889605.1 uncultured Bacteroidota bacterium | reverse complement strand
GATAGAATTACTCAATTAAAAAAACAATTTGAGGGTGAAGTAGATGCAATTATAAAAAGATTATCAAAAAATGCTGATTATTCATCAGATAAATTAACCGCCTATTCTAATGTTATGAAAAATCAATTTAATACGTATGTTTTTGATCAGTGGTGGGGTATTTATCAAAAAGCAGGTGATCAGAAAAAACTTACTGAACTTACAAAAGCAAAGAAAGAAAATGAATTAAAATTTAAACAAGCAGTTGATGCCTTAAATACAAAATTGGGTGAAAAATCTGCACAAGTAACTATAAAATCAGGAAGTAAATATAAATATGATAGTACAACTCAAGGAAAAGAAATAGAAGTTGAAGTTGTTGGAAAAGCACTAGGTCAAGATGAAAATTCTAAACCTGATACTACAAAACCAGAACATAAAAATATGTGGAAAGTGAAAAGTGATAAAGGTGAATTCTGGGTTGCTCCGACCGCACTTAAAAGTGAAGTTGGTGCAAAGACTCAAATAACTGCTGGTGAAACATATAAATATACATTAAAGAGCAATAATCAAGAAGTTGATGCTACAGTTGTAGCGTTATTACCAAATAATCAGGCGAAAATTACTTATCCTGGAATGCCAGCTAAATTAAAGGGTGGCTTTCCAGTTGATGCTAGTAAGTTGAGAACTAAATGAACAATTTAACACCATATAGTGAATTTTTGACAGAAGCAACATTATCTTCTGTATCTACTTTTTTGAAAGCTCAATACAATAATATATTTAAGGAACCTAATCAAACCTTAAATAATTTATTTCTTACTTTCACAAAAAAGGTAGATACAGAAAAAAATGTTGCTCATTTATATGAAACATTTGTTAGAGCAAGTCAAACAAATATGCAAAATGAGATAAATAAAGCACAAACTATAGATGAGGTTAATAAATTGGTATCAGATGAAGTTAGATATTTTTATTTTTCACTTAAACCTATTGTTAATAAACTTCAGAATGATGAATTCACAATGGAGAAAATATTTGAAAGATCAAGAGATAAAACATTAATGAAATTAATGAGTTATCCAGAAGATCAATTTTCAAACGCTGTTCAACAATATGTAAATGATAGTGCAATGCCTTGGATTAAAAAAGATGCTGGCTTAGATCAAGCACCACAAGAAAAACAACAGACACAACAGCCACAGCAAAATACAGGAACAATGGCTAATCAAACTTCATCTGAAAGTATGATGCATAATATTTATAAAATTTTAGAAGCTGATACTCCAGCCTCAACACCAGACGCAGACTTATTAAAATATAAACAAAGTGCGATAAAGTGGCTCAATATATCATTGTTTGAGTTATTAAAGCCTAAATTTCAACTATTGAATCAATTGAGTGCAAACACTACTAATACTATTGATCAGCTCTCAAAACAGATGAAAGGTACTCTTAATGATAACGCTAAAAAAATGATTCTAAATAAAATTCTGAATATGGATAAAGAAGAATTACAAAATTTAGCTACATCAATAGGATTAAAAGAAGAAGAAATTGGCAAATTATAATTTTTTATTCAAACTTTATTACTATCTTTGTATATTAAATAAAAAACTATGAGTCTTAAAATTGAGCAAATAGAACATCTTGGT
>CAISYK010000469.1 GCA_903889605.1 uncultured Bacteroidota bacterium | reverse complement strand
TTTTACCTCAAACATAGCAGAATAATATTCCCACTCTTTGTCGCTTATTTCGATTATTGATGAAATCAACTGACGTATATTATCTAAAGCGTTAGGCATGTAATTAATTATTAGGCTTTATAATTTTATTTACTTCGTGCGGTTTTTACTGGTTCAAATTTAACTTACGCAAGGTATAAAAAATTTGAATATATGCCATTGTACCTAACTAATGACTATTATGGGTTAACCGGAGATTTGTATAAATAAACTGACATTGTTGAATTTGATGAAGGGTATTCATAAGTAGGAACAAGTAAACAAAAAAGGCGAAATTTAAAACAAGGAAATGTTCACATCGCTGGAAGAATTTAACTGTTATGTGTCCAGCTTGGTGTGCGATATTGGTGCGCGATTTTGTTCCCCCTTATTGACAAATTTGTTAAATTTTGCATAAATTTGTCAAGCCCTGCTTGGTTTTGTGGGGCAAGCTGAGTGCTGAAAATCCTTGTGTCACTGGTTCGATTCCAGGGGTACCGTCTTCAAAATCAAGGCCCTTACAGAAATGTGAGGGCTTTTTTTATGCGAGGCATGCAAAGGCCAAGGGTTTAAATTTTTTCTAAAAAGAAAAGAATTTTCGCTGCAACCCCTTATGCAGCATAATAAATACGAAAAGAGAATAGATTCAGGAAGGTACTTAAGTCCGCAAACTTATTATTCAATAAACTTTTAAAAATCATAATTGAGAGGGTGGAAAATAATATTATGTTCCAGAAAACAATGAATGAGACTTGGTATATTTAATATCTAAACTAGATATTTTAATTTTTAAATCGACAAATTGAAAAGTTATTTTATCCAATCCCGCCTTCTTTCAATCGTTCTGCATTTTCAGCCAGTTGAAGTCCGTCCAGCATCTCTTGAATATCCCCGTCCATGAATAATGTTAAGTTATAAAGAGTCATATTAATACGGTGATCAGTTATGCGGTTTTGGGAATAATTATAGGTCCGGATTTTTTCGGAGCGGTCGCCGGTTGAAACCATTGTTTTTCGTCTTTTCGAAATACTATCCAGATGTTTCTGCAGTTCTATTTCATATAATTTGGCTCTAAGCATTTTCATTGCTAATTCACGGTTGCCAAGCTGTTTACGATCCTGCTGACAAGTAATAACAATCCCTGAAGGCTTATGTGTTAACATTACTTTAGATTCCACCTTATTTACATTTTGTCCGCCGGCTCCTCCCGAACGAGCAAATTGAATTTCCAAATCTGCAGGATTTATAACCACATCCACCTCGTCGGCTTCAGGCATAACCATTACAGTTGCAGCGGAGGTATGCACTCGGCCTTGAGTTTCGGTGTTAGGTATGCGCTGCACCCGATGTACCCCTCCTTCAAATTTCAATATTCCATAAGCGTTTTCACCGGTTACGTTAAAGATAATTTCTTTGTAACCACCCATGGTGCCATCATTAAAATCAACCACATCAACTTTAAGTCCTTTGTTTTCACAGAAACGTGTATACATCCTGTATAAATCCCCGGCAAAAATACTTGCCTCATCGCCGCCCGTTCCTGCACGTATTTCCATCACTACATTCTTGGCATCTTCAGGATCTTTAGGCACAAGCATTTGGCGGATCTGATCTTCTATTAATATTTTCTTTGGCTCCAGTTCATCTAAATCCATTTTAGCCATTTCACGCATTTCATCATCTTTTTCATTAGATAAAACACTTTTATTGAAGTCAATGTTTTCTACCACATTTTTATACTCATGGTAAGCATTTACAACTTCGGTTAAGTCTTTATATTCTTTGTTGAATTTTTTAAATTCATTCATATTGCCAATTATCTTTGGGTCTGACAATTTTTGTTCAACTTCTTCCCAACGTCTTTTTATGGCGGCTAATTTTTCTAACACTTTTTATTTTTTTTCTGATTTTTACGATGCGAAGGTATAAAAAAAAGGCGTACTCAAATTGCAGGGTTTACAAACAACAAAAAAAAGCCCAAGAATGGGCTTTTTTCACTAATACATAACAAAATGTTATTATTTTGTTTCTGCTGCTTTAACTTCCGCTTTTTTAGCAGCTCCTTTTTTTACTTTTTCTTTTTTTGCCGGAGCTTCTTTTTTAGCTTCTTCTTTTTTTACCGGGGCTTCTTCTTTTTTAACTGAAACTTCTTTTTTAGGCTCCTCTTTTTTTACAGGCGTTTTTGTTCCAGCCTGAGCAAAAGTTAACATTGAACTTAATGTAAATACTGCACAAGTTACAATTGTGAATGTTTTTTTCATTTTTAATTAATTTAAAAAGTTAGTGATGGTTAAATTCTTTGTAAATTTAATGTGATAATAGATGCATTTTACAATTTTGTGTTTTTTTAACAATTACTGAAAAGCAAGTAACTAATTTGATTTTCAAGTATGTTATAAGTATGCTGCCAATGACGGAAAATCATGTAATACATTTGGTCATTCAGCAAAAAAATATTTATGTTTGCAGAAGGTAAAACCTAGTTTCATTTGGCTGCCGAGCTTTTTGAAACTGGGTTGCCTGGAAATTTTTGTTTGGTGTTAAAACCTCAATATGCTGTATGTTTTATGCTCAATTTTTACGGATATCATTGAATAGTAAAAATAAGTATAACTTTTGCTTCAGGAAAAAATAAATGACAAATTTTAATACCACAGCTAAGATTTATAGGCTTAATTATTTAAAGAAAAACAAGCTGCTGACTTTTTCTTCCGTAGCAGATCGTATTCTTCCAGCAGATGAAAACTCGCCTGGAGGCGGAAGCCTTGAGACCGCTGCCGTTGTTGACTGGTACATGAAGAAGGTGCCGGAAGATATCAGAAAAAAAATATTGCTGTTTCTTGATGTCATACAATTTACCGGAATTTTCTTTGGAGGAAAAAAATTTTCCAACAACAGCATTCAGGACCAGGAAAAGCAGTTAAAATGGATGGAGAATAATAAAATCAGGCTGTTCCGGATGGGCTTTTTTGGAATTAAAACTTTTGTTGAAATGGGGTATTATACAAGGGAGGAAATTTGGAGCGCCATCTGTTATGACGGGCCTGTATTGCCTGATAGGGCATATTCTGACAATACGATTCGTGAGTTATGTAGAAATCAACTAAAAATATCGGAGTAGAATAATTATTTATTAGTATTTATGACACATCTGTATTACGACGTTTTAATAGTAGGTTCAGGTGCAGGAGGCGGAACTGTTGCTGGTCGCCTTGCTCCTTTGGTTGCTGATGGCTTAAAAATAGCAGTATTGGAAGCCGGTCCTCACTTTCCAAAAGAATATTTCACACAACGTGAAATAGAAATGTTTGATTTGTTCGAAAGCGGCGGAGCTTTTCCAAGTGCGGACGGAAGTATCACTGCCAGTTTTGGAAAAGCATTGGGAGGCAGTACATTAATGTATACCGGAGTCACTTTTAGGCTTCCTGATTCAGTTTGTGAAGATTGGGGTGTTGAAGGACTTTCTTCATCTGATCTGAAAAGCCGTTTCGAAAAATTAGAGAAAGAGCTGAATGTAATTGAACCAGGCATCGAATTGGAAAACGACAACAATAGGTTGTTTAAAGAAGGCTGTGAAAAGATCGGCTTGTCGGTAAAAAAAATCCCATTAAATATAAAAAATTGTGAACAGATGGGGTTTTGCAACCTGGGCTGTGCTGGAAGTAATAAACAAGGAACATTGTCTGTTCAATTGCCGCAGGCTTCAAAAGCCGGGGTGGAATTGATTCCCAACTGCAAGGTTACAGACATATTTGAAAAAAGAGTCCGCGCATATGTAAGTAGAACGCCTCAGGGTTCTTTGTCGGGAAATTTAAATGAAGGCTCATATGAATTCCATGCCAAAATAATTGTCCTTGCCGGAGGAACCATAGGGACTTCGTCCTTACTATTAAAATCAGGCTTTAAGAAAGAATTCCCGGCGCTCGGCTCTTATATCACGGTACATCCGGCAATGACTGTTTACGGCATTTACCCCGATAAAATAAAAAATTATAAAGGATTTCCGAAAATATATTATTCACCTGATTACAGCCAAAAACCAGGCTATTACCTTGAAACGGCATTTTACTATCCGTTTATTACTTCAAAAAACCTGTCTTTATGGGGCAAAGACTTGAAACATGCTATGAATAATTATAATAATCTAATGGCAATTCTCATACTTGTTCATGATGAAGCCTTGGAGGATAACAGGGTAAAATTAAACTGGAAAAAAGAACCAGTCCTTGATTATAAACTGTCTGACGCAGCAATACGGGCTTTCTGCGATGCACAGGCAAAAGCATCTAAAATATTTTTTGCTGCGGGCTGTAATGAAGTGGTGATGCCTGCCGCGGAAAAAACTTTGTTTTCAAAGGCTGATCTGAAAGGCAAAGAGCTGGAAGCGTTTATTACTCCCAAAACATTTATCCCCAATAAAGTACCTATAGCTACTGCGCATCTCCAGGGAGGATGCAGAATGGGCAAGGAGAGTAATGATTCTGTCACCGATTGCTGGGGAAAGGTGCATGGCAGAGACTGGCTCTATATTGCTGATGGAAGCCTGTTCCCGAAGAGCTCGCATGTTAATCCTTATCTCACTATCATGGCCTTAGCAGATAGAGTTAGTGAACGGTTGATCACAACGAAAGACAAATGGTTAACTTAATATATTCAATAAAATTTTATACATAATAAACATTTACGTAAAGCGCCGGCATGGAAGATATGCCAGTAAGGCAATAAAATAAAGCATTGCCGTAAAAAACTACCTTTCCTCTTTTAGCAAAAACCTCCAATTGAACGTGCTTATTAAAATAATTGCGGTGATAGTTCCCTCGGCATTATGCTGTTTTATTACCAATTGTAATCAGCAAAAAAATGCCGCCATGATATTCAGGCGGCATTTTTATATTTGTGATTTAGTGTGGGACCAATATAGGTTATATAAATCTCAAATTATCGAAAACAGGTATTTTACAATACAACTGTTAGCTGTAAAGCAAAAACGCGCTGCGGCAAAAGTATGGCAGGGCGACTCATCACCTCAGTATTAAACATATTGTTTATTATAAATGCCATTTTAGCCGTTTTACTCATTTGATAAGATATTCGATAATCATATATTGCATCTCCTTTGTTATGTGCTAAACGGTATTTTTTCATTCCTGGGAAATTAGACGTTTCAAAAATTCCATCAACATTTTCCATATAACTATTGGCACGCATACTTATTCCTGTATTCCATTTTTTGTATCCAAACGCAATATCAAATTTTCCGCTGTGCTTATAACGGTATTTTAGAACATCGGTCTTTGCCGAGTTGTTAATCATTGTATCAACAGCAAGGTTAAAATCCGTCTGACGCGGATCAATATATGTATAACCTAATAATGTTGTTACATTAATAGGTCCAATTTTTCCTTCCCCCATTATGGATACTTCCAACCCGCGAATTCGTGTGTTCCCAATGTTTTGAGATTGAAAACCAAAACCGGCCATAGGGTCAGCATAGGTTCCGTATGCTCCAAAAGTAAACTCCATCATGTTTCTGTATTCTGTCCAGAATGCAGCCACATCCACATACCCTTTCCAATCACCTACAGCAACTCCTTGCTTAAAGGCAATTTCCGAACTCCAGCCGCTTTCAGGTTTTAAACTATCGTTTGGATAAACTTCCAAGCCGCTTGCACTGGTACGAATAAACCGTTCCGCTACTGAAGGGAATCTAAAGCCTTGACCAAACGAAGCCCTAATATATGTTGCCTCAAACAAACGATAGTTTAAACCAGCGCGCAAAACTGGTTTAACCTTTGATTGTTTTGCAATGGGCTTAGAAGCATCCATAAGCCAATTAATATTTTCTCTTGTTTCAACTGTATCAGTTTTAAAATATTCTCCGCGTATACCAAATGATAAGGATAATTTTCTGATTTTTTTATCAAATTGTGCAAATACAGCAGCGTTTGTACTATAGTGATTGCCGTACATCTTTGCATGAACTTCATTGTAATTGTATACTGCACCGGCAGTCATTGCAAGCCCGCGTTCAAACTTCTTTTGGTATTGGTATTCGGAATAGTAAACTTCGCCCTTTGATTGCTGATTTGTATTATTGGTGTTTACAGTTCTAAAATAGCGGGTTCTTAAAGAATGCTTTCCATTTGCTTTGGAAATATAATTAATGAATGGGTCAATATTCGTACGATAAGTTATATAGTGGCTTACATCTCCTCCTTTAGGATAAAGTGCCGAATCTGGGTTTACCCACAAAATGAATAAACCGCCTTTAGTACTGGCTGTATTAGCATTTACTCCTACCTGTAATCCGGTTATTTTCTTAAAACGGTAACGCAGATTTGTGTTGACGCGGTAACGCTGTTCCTTGCTTACTTTAGTAAATCCATCATCAGTAAATAAATTTGCGCCAAGTACTAAATCTAAATTTCCTAATTTTTGTGCATGATTAAAAATTAAATTGCTGTACGAAGGGTTTCCATCTGTCCACCATGTAAGTTCTTTACGTTTTGGTTTGTCATAGAAACCTGAAGAATAATTTATTTTTGTTTCAGGTTCGTCTTTTGCATAAGCGGTACGGAAATTAATTACGCCATTCATAGCCGATGAACCAAATAATGCAGAGGAAGCTCCTTTAATAACTTCTATCTGTTCGCAGTTTTCAATCGGTAAAGCTGTCCATTTAACATCACCTGCATCAGCAGTAAGCATCGGCATTTCATCAACCAGCAGCAATACCCTGCTGCCTGCGCCATAGCTGAAACCGGCACCGCCGCGGATGTTTGCCTGTCCGTCAATAACATTTACGCCAGGTATCTGGTCTACAGCTTTTTCAATAGAAACCAAGGCTTTGCTTTCGATTAATGCAGGTTTTAAAACCTCCATAGAAACAGTTACCTCCTTAAGGTTTTGTTCAAATTTACCAGCTGAAACTACCACAACGTCTAATGTTTTGGAATCCGGATCCAAAACAATATTCATACTAATAGTATCATTTTCTTTTGCATCAATATTTTTTATCTGCGGTTTATATCCGATATATTTATATTCAATTTTGTGTTTGCCGGCCGGCATTTTAAAAAAATACGATCCGTTAATATCCGTAGCAGTTCCGGTAGAAACATCCACCACAATGCTGGCACCTATAATAGTTTCTTTTGTTTTTGAATCTGTGATTGCCCCCTTAATATAAGAGTCCTGGGCAAAAATAATGCCTGCAGATTGAATGCAGAATAATAGAGTAAAAATTTGTTTCATGAAATTTGTTTTTGAAACCCATCTATTTAAAGGACTTTTAGATGGATTAAATTTTAATACTAAAAATATTTGCTTGTTATTTTTTTTACTTTTGTTAAAAACAATAGCGCAATATACAAATTATTGTATTTCAAAAAAGCATGCCTGAAAAATTTAAATATAAAATTGCGCTCACACTTATCCCAAACATTGGGGATATCTTAGCCAAACGGCTGGTAGCCTATTGCGGCAGTGCTGAGGCTGTTTTTGAAGAAAAGAAATCATCACTTGAAAAAATACCGGGAATTGGGAGCAGTCTTTCTTATGAGGTTATAAATCACAATATTTTTCAACGTGCCGAAGATGAAATAAAATTCATTATAAAAAATAATATTACACCTCTTTTTTATTTAGACAGCAATTATCCCAAAAGATTAACGTATTGTGAAGACAGTCCGGTAATGCTTTATTATAAAGGGAATGCCAATCTTAATTCGGAAAAAATAATAAGTATTGTCGGAACAAGGGAAGCAACTGATTATGGAAAAAGAATATGTGAAAAATTAATTGCAGATTTAGCAATTCAAAATGTTTTAATTGTTAGCGGATTAGCATACGGGATTGATATTTGCGCACACAAATCCGCAATTGATAATAAACTTGCAACAGTTTGTACTTTGGCGCATGGCCTTGATAGAATTTATCCAGCTGTACATCAATCAACAGCGCAAAAAATGCTGGAGAATGGCGGCTGGCTCACAGACTTTACCAGTAAAATAATTCCCAGCCGGGAAAATTTCCCCCGCAGAAATAGGATTGTAGCCGGCATTTCCGATGCAACAATAGTCATAGAATCAAAAAAATCGGGAGGCTCACTTATTACCGCC
Source organism: uncultured Bacteroidota bacterium (assembly GCA_903889605.1). Lineage (GTDB taxonomy): Bacteria > Bacteroidota > Bacteroidia > 2-12-FULL-35-15 > 2-12-FULL-35-15 > 2-12-FULL-35-15. The sequence continues at coordinate 2,099 of CAISYK010000469.1, read as the reverse complement.
GATATTGCCAATAGCTATAACCGCGATGTTTTTGCCTTTCCGGGAAGAATTGATGATGTGTGTTCTGAAGGCTGCAATAATATTATTAAACAAAATAAAGCAGCGCTGATTCAATCAGCAGCCGATTTAGTTTATATTTTGGGGTGGGAGCAAACTAAAAATATAAAAGCCCCGCAGCAAAAGAAATTATTTTTAGAGCTGAGCAGTGATGAAGAATTAATAGTAAATGTATTGAAAGAAAAAGATTCGGTAACGATTGATGATTTATGCTTTGTCTCTAAACTACCAATGAGCAAGGTTTCGGCGTTGTTATTAACTCTTGAGTTTTCAGGAATTGTTAAATCGTTTCCAGGGAAAGCATATCGTTTGAATTAGTTATTATTAAATTTTTTTATTTGCTGATGCATTTAGATATTTTTTCACTGAAACTTGTTTATTAAATAATAACACATTTTTCAAATTTTCAAATCAGCAAATTTTCAAATTAGAAATAATGCCGTACGCAGACTTCAAAAAAATAAAAGTTCATTATACGGACAGCGGGAAAGGGCGTGTAATAGTGTTGCTGCATGGTTTTTTGGGTTCACATGCGATATGGAGTGAATTTATAAAAAAGCTTTCCGTAAAGTTTAGGGTTATTGCAATTGATTTTCCGGGGCATGGTGAAACCCCTTCTATCGGCTATTATCACAGCATGGAATTATTGGCACAAAGTGTTAAAACAGTTCTTAATAAAGCGGGGGTGCGGCGTTATGTAATTGCAGGACACTCCATGGGAGGTTATGCCGCATTAGCTTTTGCAGAACTGTACCCCGAAAATGTAAGCGGTTTATGCCTGTTTCACTCTATGTCTTTCTCCGATTCTGAGGAAAAGAAAAAAGAAAGAGAACGAATAATCCGTTTGGTAAAAAAAGAACACAAGCACTATATTTCCGAAGTTGTAACAGCATTATTTGCTCCTGAGAATTTAGAGAAAATCAAAAATGAAGTAGAAAAGGTAAAACGTATCGCCGTTAATGTTACTAAGCAATCGATAATAAATAGTTTGGAAGGTATTAAAGAACGCAAAAGCCGCGACATGATTTTAAAATTCGCTGAATATCCTATATTGTTTATTATTGGTAAAAAAGACAGCGTAATTAATTATGAAACTATGTATCCGCAAATTGGGTTATGCAGGTTTCCTTCAGTATTAATGCTCGAAGAGGCGGGGCACATGGGTTTTTATGAATCACCTAAAGAAACAATAAAAGCTCTTAAATCATTCGCACTGCGGGCTTTTAGAAACCAGTTTTAAGTTTAACTGATGATGGATTGATCAGTGTCGATTTTAATTTTCATTGTAATGTTTAAATAACTGTTTTTAGTTAAGGGTTAAAAAAGTTACAAGCAGCCACAAACAATTCGACTTGCTTATGTGACAATGCACATCGGTCATTCTGAGCTTTTCCAATACTTCGCAAATGGTAAATAATCTTTCTTTAAAAACCGATAGTTGTATTTAAATGTAATCAGCATTTGTGTCCATCATAAAATTCCCGATTAATTATGCTGTTTCACATTCATTGCTGCTCATCTCATAAATGCGGTTAAAGCACACAAAAAAAGTTTTAGGGTTACTGACTTGATATAAGTACAAATTGACTACATTTGCAATCTTCTATTTAACAATTCTAAAAGCTTTTTGTAGAAAGTGTTTTGGAATTTGAAAAAACATTCAAAGCTGCTTTTGGGATTGCAGTGAAAATCCTTTTCTTTTTAGAAAAGATTGAAGCTCTTCGGCTTCGTTCAGGATAAACTCAAACCCCAGCCCTTTCTTTATTAAGAGGGGAAATGCCATAATTAAATTATTTTTTTAAGCTAAATCATTTATTACATTGCTGTTTAACAATAAAAACAAAGCAGAGACTTCAGTTAATATATAAATTAAGCATAAAAGGTGGAGTTTAGTACCCACCATAAAAAACGGGGCGAGACCGAAAAGCCTGACGAGTAGGGAAATTATAAAACAAAAAAATATTTAGAGTCTCCTCATAAACTCAGCCGATATTTTTCAACTTTAGAATAAAGCAGTTCAATAATTTTATCAATAATTTGAG
>CAISYK010000468.1 GCA_903889605.1 uncultured Bacteroidota bacterium | reverse complement strand
TTTGTTTTTATAGTTTTCATAAATTCTAAAACTTTTTTTTTCTCAAATAAAATTTTTCGTCCGATGCGATAGAAAGGTAAACCAGCCTTTTTATAATTATGAATACTTTGCTTTGAACAGGATAAAAAATCAGTCAACTGTTTTATTGTAAAATGTTCGACTTTTTTATTATCGTTCTCATCCAAAAGTTTTTTATTTTGCTCTCTTGCATCAAGAGCTTCATCAATAAGCATTCTTGATAAAGTTTTAAACTCATCTATTGTGAGCGTATAAAGAGGTTTTAGCCGGTCTAACATAATGTATTGAATTTGAATCCCTTTTACTCGAATATCACGCCAGTCAAACTTTAAGGGTAGCCTTATTTTTTCTTCTTTTTGCCTTTTAAAGAATATGATTTGGCTGCAACATTCAGTATCACACCTGTTCCGAGGTTGAAAAAAAATTCATATAATTTATTTACGCACAAAAAAAGGGTTACCCTTATGGGTAACCCTGTGACAAAAAATCTCTTCTATTTGGCTTTTATTGCATATCTTCTGACACGGTTGCTATATCCTCATCTATTTTCTTAAGAATAGAAACAAGCTTTAAATCCTCAAAAAACACACGTATGTATCTTAAATCTTTTAACAATTCGGCATCCGCCCTATTACTTTTCTTATCTGAAAATTTAAGGGAATTTCTGAGTGCCTTAGTAATATTTTCTAAACTTTTATCAGTGAGGAATTCGATAAACCTATTAAGTGGAGCAGCCACTTTACCAGAATTGTTTATCTTAAAATGTAAATCAAGATAATAGATTGCTAATGTTTGTCTGCGGGTAGTATGTTCTTTATTTTTTAGTACAGTTGCTTCCGGTATTATTGTTTCGGACGATATATTTTCGGACGACTGTAATTGTAAGAGTTCTTCCTGCAAAAATTTAAGAAACCTTTTTTTTGCCTTCCAAGATGCGTATCCTGTAATTAAGTCTTCGTGCTTACGCTTTGAGAAATGCTGGTTATATTCGTTTTTGACAGTATTTAAACTTTCATCATTGGCTGAAATGGTTTCCGTATCCCTTCTGACTTTTTTCTTGAAACTAGCCCCTTCTGTTATGGGATCATTAGGGTCTATTTCAGAACTGTCCTTTTTAGTAAAAGAAACGCTGCCATTATCCTGCGGTATTAATCGCAGGGCACTGTCCATAGAATGACCAAGTTTTTCATGTCTTTCAAAAAAGGCAATAAATTCTCTATAATAGTCATTAACATCAACAGGGAATTCTGTTTCAAAACGGAATCGTTTTTCATACTCTTCCAGAGCAAATTTTTTATCGGCAGCTTTTGCTATACGCCCTTTGTATATTTTTTTGATTTCCCTGTTATAGAAATTTTTCTCCTTTTCAATGAATAAAGAATTCATTTCTCTTGTTTTTTCTGCCATTGAACTAAAATAATACGTAAATATTTTTGATGAAACTAAAACAAATTTAGAAAATTAGGGGGTACGGTATTAATTTAAACCTGAATACTTATAATCTCTTCTACTACCAATAGTTAAAATTGTATTGTTTTTTTTCTCTCTCCATTCCTTTTATATAAAGTGGTACAAGGGTCTGCGCATTTTTCTTATCTTTCATTTTTCTTCTTGGGTGGATTTAATTTTTTCTTTTCTTTTTGTTCAATATTTTTAATGCTGCTTTCTGAAGGCAGATTTTCAGGCATCGTTCCGCCTATTTCTTCAATCGTTTTGCGTACTTTTTTCCCAATTTCGTAATGTGTTTTATTGGCATTTTGCTTGCCTTTTATATTATCTCTTTTTAATTTTTCTTCTGTTTGCGTGGCTCGGAATAAGTTGGCAGCCAATTCAGTACTGCCCATGTGATCCAGTATGTTTTGGCTTTTCTGCAATCCTTTTTTGTTATGTATGCCTTTTGCATTTAAGCCTCCATATAACCCCATATATCCGTGATTTTGAAATATGGCATAATCCAAAGCATTCACTATACCAGCTTCTTTAGCAGCATCAGCTAATTGGGTGTTGTGTTTTTTTAGTTCGTTTCTTAAAAATAATCTTTTTTCATCTTCAGAGGAAAGACGATTGTAATCGTCCATTTGTTTTATTTCCTGCAAACGGGTCTGTACCGCAAAATACGTTTG
>CAISYK010000467.1 GCA_903889605.1 uncultured Bacteroidota bacterium | reverse complement strand
TACTTTATTCAATTTTTAGCGGTTTTGGGAACAATGATTACTCACTATTCTTCTAGGTTGAACACTATTAATTTTTAATGCGACAAAATTATATCATTATATTTCGAAAAGCAAATCAAAAAGCAAATTTATTTTATCGGCAGAGTCAAGTGCTTGCGTGTTAGGTAATTACAATAAGGCGTTTTTTTTATTTTGTTATGCCATGGTGATATATAAAATGTTAAAAATTACACATTCAAGATTAATGCCGCGTTAGGAATTGCAGCGTAAATCCTTTTGCCCTTGCAAAAGATGGAAGCCCTGCGACTTCGCTCAGGATAAACTCCAAGCTTGCCACTTTCTTTTTTAAGAAGGGGAACGCCCCAATTAAACTTCTTTAACTCAGTGTTTTTATTTTAATTAATAAAACTCAGATTAATATTTACCGTGCCGACACTATTTAATATTATTTATAAGCTTCCGTATGAACACTCTTTACAGCACGTCCTGAAGGATCTATCATGTTTTTGAAAGATGCATCCCATGCAAGTGCTTCCGGTGTGCTGCAAGCTACTGATGGCACAGAAGGCACGCATGAGGCTGCTGAATCTGATGGGAAATGACCAGTGAAAATAGAGCGGTAATAATATTCTTCCTTAGACATAGGAGGATTTATTGGAAATCTGAATTCAGCATTTAATTGCTGATCGTCCGTGACTTTCTTTGCCACCAATTCTTTTAAAGAATCTATCCAGTTATATCCTACACCATCCGAAAATTGTTCTTTTTGACGCCAAGCAACACTTGCAGGTAAGTAGCTTTCAAAGGCTTTTCGTAAAATCCATTTCTCCATTTTACCATCTTTAGCCATTTTATCTTCAGGATTTAAACGCATGGCAATATCCATGAATTCTTTATCAAGAAAAGGAACGCGGCCTTCAACACCCCATGCTGCAAGTGCTTTATTGGCTCTCAAACAATCATATAAATGCAGTTTGCTTAATTTTCTTACCGTTTCTTCATGAAAAGCATCAGCACTGGGTGCTTTGTGGAAATATAAATAACCTCCGAATATTTCATCGGCTCCTTCACCGGAAAGAACCATTTTTATACCCATTGATTTTATTACTCTTGCCAATAAATACATTGGTGTTGAAGCGCGGATAGTTGTTACATCGTAAGTTTCCAAATGATAAATAACATCGGCTACTGCATCTAATCCTTCCTGCACTGTGAAATGAACCTCATGATGGATTGTTCCTATGTGCTCCGCCACTTTTTTCGCGGCAATTAAATCAGGAGAACCAATTAATCCGATTGCGAAAGAGTGCAGCTGCGGCCACCATGCTTCCTGCGTGTCGCCAGATTCAATGCGTTTGTTTGCATATTTTTTTGCAATCGCCGAAACTATAGAGGAATCCAGCCCGCCTGAAAGCAACACACCATATGGAACGTCAGACATCAACTGCCTGTGAACTGACGCTTCTAACTCGGTTCGTAAAGTATCAATATTTGTTTCATTGTTTTTCACAGCATCAAAATCTACCCAGTCGCGTGCATACCATTTTGTCATTGTTCCTTCTTTGCTGTATAAGTAATGCCCCGGAAGGAACGGCTCAATTTTATTACAATAACCTTCCAGTGCTTTTAACTCTGAAGCAACGTAGAAATTTCCGAACTTATCCCAGCCGATATACATAGGTATAACACCGATATGGTCACGGGCTATAAGGTAACAGTCGTTTTCAATATCATACAAAGCAAAACCGAATATTCCATTTAGATCCTCTATAAATTTTGGGCCTTTTTTGCGGTATAATGCCAGAATAACTTCGCAGTCGGATTTTGTTTGAAATTCATATTCGCCTTCAAGCTGATTTCTCAGCTCCTGGTGGTTGTATATTTCGCCGTTTACCGCCAACACTAATTTTTTGTCTTTGCTGTACAATGGCTGCCCTCCCGACTGAGGGTCAACAATAGCGAGACGTTCATGCGATAAAATCGCCTTTTCTCCGCAGTATATTCCTGACCAATCAGGTCCGCGGTGGCGAATTTTTTTTGACATTTCAAGAACCTGTGTTCTTAATTTTTCAGAATCTGATTTAAGATCAAATACTCCTACAATTCCGCACATATTATTATGTTTTTAGTTTTTATTTCTATTTGAGATGCAAAATTAAATATTTATCTCTTATAGTATCATATAATCAACAATATGACATTATTTTTGCTGATTCAATAATATATTAACGAATATATTACATTTGTAATAAATTAGACGTTTAAAGATGGTTCAAAATTTTCAAATTGATAAATTAGACAGACAGATACTCTCTATTCTTATTAAGGATTCGACTGTTCCGTATACCGAAATCGCTAAAGATCTTGTAATTTCAGCAGGAACTGTTCATGTGCGGATGAAAAAACTAACAGATATGGGAGTTGTTATCGGCTCTCATCTTGAAATTAATCCGCTCAAAGCAGGTTATGATATTTGTGCTTTCCTGGGCATATTTTTAGAGAAGGGATCTGAATATCATGATTGTGTGGCACGGATGAAAAAAATTCCAGAGATCGTTGAACTGCATTATACAACTGGTGTTTACAGCATGTTTGCCAAAATAATATGCAGAAATACTCAGCATTTACGAGAAGTATTAAACGAGCATATACAGCCGATAAAGGGGGTTCAACGGACTGAAACATTTATTTCACTTGAAGAAAGTATTAAGCGGCAGGTTGAGATAAAAGATAAGAAATCAAAGATTTAGACGCTGTTTAAATTTCAATAATTATCCCAACCTAAATAAAGGCTTACAATGCCCAATTCTATGGGTTATGTGGAGATTGTCGATTTATGCTTGATTAGGTGAAATTAGCATTTTCTCTGCAATTTTTGTTACCTGATTGTTACCCCAAAAACTCTCAAAGACT
>CAISYK010000466.1 GCA_903889605.1 uncultured Bacteroidota bacterium | reverse complement strand
TTTGGAGTATACTGGAAGACAAAAACGGAAATATTTGGGTCAGTACTAATGCCGGGGGCGTGTGCAGATATGATGGGGCTTTTTTTACAGTTTTTATCGGAAAAGAAGGATTAAATAATAATATTGTTACATCAATGCTTGAAGATAAAAACGGAAATATCTGGTTTGGTACCGGAAATGAAGGAGTTTACAAGTATGACGGGAATCAGGTAGATGCTATTGAAAGATGCGATATTACTTATAAGCAATCCCTACAAGATCTAAAAAAAGTAAACGGGAAACCTGTTAAATCATTTACGCATTTTACAAGTAAAGAAGGATTATCCGATAATTCTGTTTTTAGTATGTTTGAAGACAAAAGCGGAAATATATGGATAAGTACAGGAATTGGAATAAGCAAATTTGACGGAAAATGTTTTACTCTTTTTGGTAAGAAAGAAGGCTTATACGGGGATTCTGGAAAGGTTATCAGGTGCATGTTAGAAGACAAAAGCGGAAATATTTGGTTCGGTGCTGATGGCGGTGGAGTATTCAAATATGACGGCAACAGGATTGATGCAATTGAAAGAGGAGATATTACAGCGTTACGAACACAGCAGGATCTAAAAAAAATAAATGGAAAACTAGTTAAAACCTTTACCCAATATACTGATAAAGAAGGCTTCAATAATGTTGTAATGAGTATGGTAGAAGACAAAACAGGAAATATTTGGTTCGGCACTTATGACGGAGGAGCAATCAGATATGATGGGAATAGGGTTGAAGCAATTGAAAGAGGAGACAAAACAGCTCAGCGAACACAGCAGGACCTTAAAAACAGCAATGGGAAACTTGTTAAATGCTTCACCCATTTCACTGTTAAAGAAGGTTTATCCTATAATGATGTCAGGTGTATATTAGAAGATAAAAGCGGAAATATTTGGTTTGGCACTGATGGCGGAGGAGCCAATAAATATGAAGGGAAATGCTTTACTAATTATACAGATAAAGAAGGATTATCCAATAATATTGTTTGGGGTATGTCTAAAGACAAAAGCGAAAATATATGGTTTTGTACATACGGCGGAGGCGTGAATAAATATGACGGAAAATCATTTATGCAATTTACCAAAAAAGAAGGTTTAACAAATAATTATGTAAAGGGAATATTAGAAGACAAAAACGGAAATATTTGGCTGAATATTTTTAATGACGGAGTAAACAAATACGATGGGAAAAACTATTTTCATTTTTCTGTAAAGGAAGGGCTGCCAGTAAATCAAGTTAATTGTATGTTAGAAGACAAAAAAGGAAATATCTGGTTCGGAACTAACGGAGCGGGCGCATGCAAATATGACGGCAACCGGATTGAGGCAATTGAAAAAGAAAAAAAAATAATTCTGCCGATACAATATGATCTTAAAAAAAACAATGGGAAACTTGTAAAGTCATTTACAAATTTTACTGTTAAAGAAGGCTTATCCAGTGATATAATTTTGAGTATGCTGGAAGACAAAAACAGAAATATCTGGTTCGGAACTTCCGGCGGAGGCATCACAAAATATAATTATACCGACAAAAGCGATAACCTCACTTTCACACATTTTACAAAAAAAGAAGGGCTGAGCAGTAATTCTGTAAACTCAATGCTCGAAGACAAAAGCGGAAATATTTGGTTCGGTACTTCTGGCGGGGGGATAAATAAATACGATGGTACGACATTTACTCATTTTACCGAAAAAGAAGGTTTGCTCAACAATAATGTTACATCCATTTTAGAAGATAAAAACGGGAACCTCTGGTTCGGTATGCCATATGGGTTATCTAAACTATCAAAAGAAAGATTAATTGAAATATCAGACAAGTCAAAATTAAGACTTAACGATGTTCTATTTAAAAACTACACGTATGAGGATGGTTTTCTTGGCATAAGTTGTTTTAATAATTCTATTTGTGAAGATAAAAACGGCACTATCTGGATAGGCACCAGCGATAGACTAACTGCCTATCACCCAGAAGGAGACACACCGGATACTATTGCGCCAAATATTCAATTAACAGGCATAGAATTGTTTAATGAAAATATTGATTGGGGAAATTTAGAGCATAATAAAGATACAAGTATTGTTCTGGGGAACGGAGTAAAAGTAGGCAATTTTAAGTTTGACGGCATTTCAAAATGGTATACATTACCAGAGAATTTAAGTTTAGCATATAACAATAACTACCTAACTTTTAATTTTATTGGGATCACGCAAAAACAAAGTAAAAAAGTAAAATATAAATATAAATTAGAAGGCATTGACGAAAATTGGAGTGCCGTCTCTAACCGTACCGAAGCACCATACGGCAACTTACCGCAGGGGTATTACACCTTTAAAGTTAAAGCAATGAACAGCGAAGGGTATTGGAGTAATGAATTTAGTTACACATTTTCTATTCGTCCGCCATGGTGGCAAACATGGTGGTTCAGAACTTTTGTCGGTTGCTTTTTATTATTTGCGATATATTTAATTTTCCGTTGGCGCACCGCATCACTCCGCAAAGACAAAGAAATACTTGAGAAAACAGTTGTTGAGAGAACAGCCAAAGTTGTTGAACAAAAACATTTAATTGAAGAAAAAAATTCACAAATTACAGAAAGCATAAATTATGCAAAACGTATCCAGAACGCCCTTCTGCCGTCACAGGAAATAATTAAATCATTTTCCAGCGATTCATTTATTTTTTTCAGACCCAAAGATATTGTCAGCGGCGATTTTTATTATTTCCAGGAATTTGAAAAACACACCTTATTGGCCTGTGTAGATTGTACAGGTCATGGTGTGCCTGGAGGATTCATGAGTACACTTGGCAGTTTATTATTGGATAAAATTGTTAATTCTGAACTGTTAAGCCCTTCAGAGATTCTAAATAAATTAAGTGATGAAATCATCAGGGTGCTGCATCAGCAGGATGGAGGCGAAATACAGGACGGAATGGATCTCTCTATTTGTTTAATTGACCGCAGCAATAATAAAATAGAATTCAGCGGAGCGCGAAACGGAATTATTATTGTTGCAGATGATCAGGCAAAAAGATACAAAGCCGATTTGCTGCCTGTGGGTGGAAATTACAAGAAAAAAGGTGTTCCTATAGATCGAAAATTCAAAACTCAAACAATTTCAATAAACCATAACGATTGGATTTATATGTATACTGATGGTTTTATGGAACAAGTGGGAGGTGAAGATGGTATTCCAATGAATTACACTCAATTTGAGAAAAAATTAATTGACGTATCTAAAAAACAAAGTGCAGAAGAAAAAAACAAATTATTACAAACGGAAATAGACAATTGGAGAGGGATACACGATAGAGATGATGATATATTGATTATGGGATTCCAAATTACATAGCATACGAATATTTACAATTTCATATTTGCGGTTGACAATAATATTTATGAGGCGGGAGTAAGTATACAAAATTTGTGAATGCATAATCTTTCGTATTTGTGCTGCATAACACTTCATAAAAAGAGCACAAACAACTATGCAGAATTTCTGAACCTCTTACTTTCAAAAAATAATTTAATACTTTTGATTCGCAATAAAAAACTATTAAAAATAATTAGAAAACAAAAATCTGCCTTGAACTAAGCTAAATGGGATATACAAACAAAATCATTATACGCACTGTACTTATTATCTATGGGATGTTCCTTTATTCATGCACCCGGCAAAATGACCAGGCTCCTCCAAACAGCTTTAACCCAAAAGTTGTAGAAGCAAAAGGATATATAGTTCCTAAAGACAGCATTGCTTTACCTATATCTAAAACCGGCGGTAATCCAGCAATTGTAAAAGCAGGTAATCCAAAATTATTACCAGCCGACACTAATATTTTTCCTGCGGGAGAGCCCAAAATAGTTACTGCCGGCATTCCTAAAATATACACACCCGGCAAAGACACTTTTTCCCGACCTAAAGTTTTTCTTGCCATTGACAGCTCTTTTGCGGCAGGCATCCCAGAAGCAGTAATTGCTAAAGACGCGCATATTAATGATAACAACCCGCAAAACTTCAGCACTTTCAGCAAATTGCAGGGTTTAAAAAGCGGATACATAAGCTGCATGCTTCAAGACAAAAAAGGAAATATTTGGTTCGGAACAAAGACAGGAGGAGTATCCAAATATGATGGAAAATCTTTTACAAATTTCACAGTAAAAGAAGGCTTATCCAATAATTATATCTGGAGTATGCTGGAAGATAAAATTGGAAATATTTGGATCGGCACCGGTGCTGGAGGTGTATGCAGGTATGATGGAAAATTCTTTACAAATTTTACAAAAAAAGAAGGATTCAACAATCCTGTGGTATCAATGCTTGAAGATAAAAACGGAAATATTTGGTTCGGCACCAATGGCGAGGGGATTTTCAAATATGACGGAAATAGAGTTGATGCGATACTAGGACGAGACAAAACAGCTCAAGGAACGCTGCAGGACCTAAAAAAAACAAATGGAAAACTTGTTAAAACATTTACACATTTTACATATAAAGAAGGCTTATCCAGCAATACTATATGGTGCATGCTGGAGGATAAAAGCGGAAATATTTGGTGCGGAACCCATGGCGGCGGGGCAAGCAGATATGATGGAAAAAGCTTTGCGCATTTTGGATATGCAGAAGGCTTTTCCAATAATAATATTAAGAATATGTTTGAAGACGCAGTTGGAAATATTTGGTTCGGTATTGATGGCGAAGGCATCTGCAAATATGATCGAGATGACGAACAACAAGCGCTGCGCGCTCCCAGTCCCTGTCTGCCTTCAGACGGCCTTGCTGGCTGCTGACCAATCAATCAAGTGGGCCAAGGAGGCGCACAATTTGCACATGGCGACC
>CAISYK010000465.1 GCA_903889605.1 uncultured Bacteroidota bacterium | reverse complement strand
TTTATTGAATTTATTTCTTTTCCTACAACATCCATTATTTTTATTGTAGTATTTTTCTGTTCCTCTGAAAACTTTATAGTGGTTTGAAGATTGAATGGATTTGGGTAGATTGAAATACTTTTTCCTGGATCATTTTCTATAATACCAACTGAGCTTCCCGTATAATTCCCAGGAACTGTAATATTAGCACAAACAATGCAAGTATTTGGAATGCTGTTGAATTGCAAACAAGCCGTATAAGTACCCGCGTTATTGTATGTAACAAAGGGTTGTTGAGCTATAGTCGAAGTCATTCCGTTACCATAGTCCCATAAAAAACCACCGCTTGTGCCATCTGTTGGGTCAATCATGGTAAATCCAACGGTCATATTATTAACAGTATAATTAAAATTGGCTGTAGGATTTGGGCCAGCCATAACATTAGAAGCCGCGCTACAACCATTAGTATCTGTTCCTGTTACAGTATAATTTGTATTAACAGCAGGTGATACAGAAATACTAATCCCAGTTTGTGAATTACTCCATAAATAAGTGTTGGCACCACTTGCAAATAAATTTGTTGTACTGGGATAAGCGCATACTGTAGTTTGTTTGCTTATAGTAATTGTTGGTAATGGATTAATTATTATTCCTACTGTCTTTTGATTTGTGCATCCAAAACTATTAGTACCAATTACACTTACACCAGTACTATATTGTGGCGTAAAAGTAATTGAAGAAGTAGTTTGACCGGTATTGTTCCAAAAATAAGAATTTGCCCCAGAGGCAGTAAAAGTAATCGCGGAAGCAGCACCACAAAATGTAGTATCCGATGCAATAAGTGTTACTGTAGGCGAAGGATTTACAGCAATTGTTGTTGTTTTTGTTTCTGAACAAACTCCATTTGTTCCAGTTACAGTATAAGTTGTGACGCTTGTTGGAAATACCGAAACTGTGTCTGTTATAGCACTACCAGCATTGCTGCTCCAAGTATAATTAGATGCACCAGTTGCACTCAAAAAAGCAGCATTACCAGAACATATAGTTTGGGCTGGGTCAACAATTAAACCATGTAAAAAAACTGAAACTCCGCAACCTCCATAACTTCCTACAGCCAAATCAGCTTTTCCATCCCCGTTAAAATCTGCGCCACAGACTGAATTAGTTCCACTACCACAGTTCTGAGCATAGGTACAGTTAATTTCAGTCCCAAAGCTTCCAGTTCCGGTACCCAAATAAACTGTGGCATGGTTAGCATTAATATCGGACATTGCTAAATCAGCTTTACCATCTCCATTAAAATCTGCGCTGATAACTGAAAGCTGATTACTAATTACATAATTTAAATCTGTGCTACCTGTAAAGCCCCCAATTCCGTTACCAAACAATATACTCATATGATTTTGACAAGCTACAACTAAATCTATTTTGCCGTCTCCATTAAAATCTGCGGATGTTAATGATCGAGGATTATAATAAGTTTGAAAATACTGAGAAGCGCCAAAACTGCCATTGCCATTGCCCAACAATACTGATACACAATTTGAAACATAACAAGCCACAGAAATATCTAATTTACCGTCACCGTTAAAATCCGCTATTGCTATTGCTATTGGATTAGTCCCAACAGGAAAACTAGCTGGCGTACCAAAGGTTCCAGTTCCGGTTCCCAATAAAACTGATACATTGTTTGCGCCAATGTCAGTAACTGCTAAATCGGCTTTCCCATCTCCATTAAAATCCGCACTTGCGATAGAAGAAGAAGGTCCAACTGCAAAGTTGTTAGCAGTTCCAAAGGAGCCTGTACCTGTACCTAATAAAATCGAAACCTGCGAACTAATTCCAATATTATTTGAAACAACGGCTAAATCGGCATGACCATCACCATTAAAATCAGCGTTTGTAATTGAAATTGGGTTTGTTCCTACAACATAGCCTGCAACCGGTCCGAAACTACCGTTACCATTGCCTAGGGATACGGTTATATTTGTACTACTGCTACCGCCGAAATTAGCAGCTAAATCGGCAAAGCCATCTCCATTAAAATCTGCGCTTATCAAACAATTTGTGCCAGAACCATTCATATATAAATTAGCAGGACTAAAACTTACATCAGCATTTACATTTACACTAACTGATTCGGAACCACATCCAAAACTATCAGTTACTGTATATAAATTACCGCCGTTACTTTGTGGGGTTAGCGTAACTGATGCTGTTGTTGCGTTGCCAGCATTGGCACTCCATTTATAGGTGCTGGAGCCAGATGCCGTTAGGGTAACATCACTTCCTAAACATATTTGAGTGTTTGATGAGGCAATAGTTATGCTTGGCGGGATTGTTACATTTATTGTAACCGCGGAAGGGCAGGTACCGTTGCTATAGGTTACCGTATAAGTGGTAGTACTTGTTGGTGAAACAGTAACTGTTGGTGTTGAAGCATTTCCGGCATTGGGGCTCCAGCTGTACGTAGCTGCTCCGCTTGCGGTTAAAATTGTGTTATCACCCGAACATATAGCTAGAATTCCACTTATCCTAGCTGCACCGTTTATTAATACTGAAACTCTGTTTAAACTTTGATCTGCTACTACCAAATCATTTTTACCATCACCATTAAAATCTGCGCCAATAATTGAATAAAGGCCGTATCCTGCTGCTAAGTTGGTTACTGCACCAAAATTACCTGCACCGTTACCCAATACAATGGCAATACTGTCACCACCAGAAGTTGTTGCTAAATCTGCATTGCCATCTCCATTAAAATC
>CAISYK010000464.1 GCA_903889605.1 uncultured Bacteroidota bacterium | reverse complement strand
CCGAAATATTGAACGGAAAAAAGACCTTGCCGATATAAACGATGATCACCGGCAAATTTATTAATATAGACTTAATTGCCAGGGACATTGATATATCCACGCTCCCTCCCTGCAAGGCTTGGTTACGCAACAAGAACCAAAAGACAAAAACTATCAGCCAGCCGATCACTATTAAAAATAATCTGCTTAAATTTTTATTGAAGTCGCCCAGAAAAAATTCTTTTCTGTTTAAAAATATATATAGCCCAAATAGAATGGGCGCGAAAACCGCCGCTTCCTTGGAAAAAAACGCAAATAAAAGAAAAGTCAGGTGCCAGAACAGGCTCGTCCATTTACGATCCCTGAAATAATTGATGAAAAATATAAAAGCAAGCAAAACAAAAAGAGCGACCATTGAATCATTTCTCCCGGGTACCCAAGCCACAGCCTCGGTCAAAACAGGATGAACGCCAAAAATCAAAGACATCCAAAAAGAACCCTTTGCCCCATAGTTTAATTTTCTCAATAAAATATATAAAAAACAGACGGAAAGCACGTGAATAATAATGCTGGAAAAATGGAAAAAACCGGCATTTTGCGCGTTTCCGCCCATCAGCGCATCAAACATAAAAGACAGGGTCAAAAAAGGCCTGTAATAAAAACCTGACTGATTATATTCATGGGCGACATCCTGCTTGAATGCCTCAAAGAAATTACCGACATTAGAAATAAAACCATAATTATTCAGGATCAGGGTGTTGTCATCAAGATAGGTGTAACCGAAACTTAAAGCCTGCGCATAAATAGCAAAAACGGCGATCGCCAAAATTAAAACGATCTGCCAAGTTTTTAAGTTATTTAAAAAAGTAAAATTCATTTTTTATTGAGCAACAGCAACAAAGCTACAATCCTCCTAGTTTCTGAAATTCTAATAACAATTTATCCGCCGCATCTTTTTGTCCGCTCTCCTGATAGAACATAATTAGTGCCTTGTAGGCATCAAAATAGTCCGGATTTACACTAATAGTTTCTTTCCATTTTTCTGCGGCATCTTCTTTTTTGCCCATATTCCAATATGCCAGTCCCATGTTATAAAGGGCGTTGTCATAGTACGGATTTATCTTCAGTTCGGTCTCGTATTCTTTGATTGCGCCTTCAAAGTCTCCCTTGCTGGCATAGATCAAGCCCAGGTTATTATGCGCCATATGTTCATCGGGATTTAGCCTTAGAGACTCTTTGTATTCTTTTTCGGCTTCATCTATGCGACCATCAAGCCAATACATGGCGCCTAAATTACGGCGGGCTAAAGGCGCATGAGGAGAGGTGCTGGCCGCATTTTCCCAAAACGATATTTTATCCATAAAAATACGGCTATGAAATAAACCAATGGTAAAAAAAGTAACAAGTATCAGAACAAATAAACTCATCCACAAATATCGGCTCCTTGAAGACCGATCTTTCTGGATCGAAAGATATACTTCTAAAAATATAATAATAAAACCAATTAATGGAAGATATACCCGATGCTCTATAAAATCAGCCACTATCTGTTGGTTCGGACGTATAAATGACGGGATCAAAAATATCAAAAACCAAAGAAGGCCAAAAGCAATATTTGTCCATCTCAATTCTTTTCTGTTCCAAAAAAT
>CAISYK010000463.1 GCA_903889605.1 uncultured Bacteroidota bacterium | reverse complement strand
CGGATTTCCTGCTTTATCTGTTGCCGGGTAAGTACCGCTTAGATCTCCGGTATTGATGCAAGGTGAGTTACTTTGTAATGACCAATCAGCAGTAACTCCATTAAAGCCAGTGCCACTGCCACCTGATGGTGAAACAAATTTCGAGTCAGTATCTATGTTGTTTTGATACGTACCTGCAAATTATCCAATGAAATCAATAGCATTGTTTAACAAAAATAATGTTTAGGACGCGATTGATAAAATACCCATTCAATTTAGGAAATTCATCGTAATGTATTCTATTTCTCTTAAATATTCAAACTAACTATTTCCTGCACTCGGCCTACCTGACGCGTGTCTAACGTAACTTTAATTCCTCTGGAGTGGAATGGTTTGCTGGTAAGTATCCATTGCACTTTCCCGCGAGTACGTTTTCCCGTGCGCTGGTCTTTCTTCAATATCACATCTACTTCCATTCCAAGCTTTATATTGACTCGGAACATATTTGGTGTTTGTGCTGCAGTTAAATTCATTGGTCTTGAATAAGCGGTTATGAATAAACAAATAAAAAACGAATTTACGAATCTATATTATAAAACGCGGCAATAACAACATCTGTTTTTCAATAAAATCAATAAAATTGTCAAAAATACAGCTGCCAAACAATCCATTTATGAATTTGATTTTGGCAAACTGCTGAATTATATTTTTAACAAAAAATGCATACTAATTTACAGATTCTTATATTTGCATAAAATATAAAAATTATGACAAAAATTAAATTCGGTACCGATGGCTGGAGAGCTATAATAGCAAAAGATTTTACTGTTGATAATGTAGCAAGGGTTACGATTGCCGCCGCTGGCTGGTTAAAGCAGAATTTTGAAAAACCAACTTGTGTAGTTGGCCACGATTGTCGTTTTGCTGGTGAGCTGTTTGCAGAAACAACCGCACTGGTTCTTGCCAACAGCGGGATAAAAGTATATCTGGCAAAAAACTTTGTATCCACACCAATGATTTCCTTGGGAGCAAAAAAACTTGGAACTTCATTAGGAGTAATAATAACAGCATCGCACAATCCGCCTTCATACAATGGTTATAAATTGAAAGGAGGTTTTGGAGGTCCTTTATTATCTGATGACATACAAAAGATTGAAGATACAATTCCTGAAGTTAATTCAATTAATCTTGAAAAACTTTATATCGCGGATTTTGTAAAAGCAGGATTGATCGAATATGTTGATTTAGAAACAATGTATGTAGATCATGTAGAGAAAAATTTTGATATGGATGCCATACGAAATACAAAACTTAATTTTGCTTATGATGCCATGTATGGTGCCGGCCAGAATGTAATGAGAAGGCTGCTGCCTGATATTACCTTCCTGCACTGTGATGACAACCCGGGTTTTGAAGGACAGGCTCCTGAACCTATTCATAAAAACTTACTGCCATTTTCTTCTTTAATTTCTGAAAGCGGTGATATTGACTGCGGATTAGCAACTGATGGAGATGCTGACAGGATTGGGTTATACAACAGCAAAGGAGAGTTTGTAGATTCGCATCATATAATTCTATTACTGATAAATTATTTAGTTACGGTGAAAAAATTTACCGGCAAAGTAGTAAATGCATTTTCTGTAACACCACGGGTAAAAACAATGTGCGAACATTTTGGTTTGGAATATCAAGTAGTAAAAATCGGGTTTAAGCATATTGCAGGAATCATGATTTCTGAAGATGTTCTGCTTGGCGGTGAAGAGAGCGGAGGTATTGCCGTAAAAGGCCATATTCCTGAGCGCGATGGTATTTGGGCGGGTTTAATTATATGGGAATATATGGTAAAATCTGGTAAATCATTGGATGATTTAATTAATGAAGTGCATGAAATTGTAGGCGAATTTAAATTTGAACGCAGCGATATGCACTTGAAAGAAGAAGTAAAAGTGGCTATTGTAGAAAACTGCAATAAAAATAATTACAGTTCTTTCGGGCCTTACAAAATAGATCATGTTGAAACAATTGACGGCTGGAAATATTTCTTTGATAATGGCGATTGGCTTATGATACGTGCATCAGGTACAGAACCCGTACTGCGTAACTACGCCGAATCAGAAACAACTGCAAAAGCATTTGCTATTTTGAAAGCTGCCGAAAAAACTTTGCTCGGGTAAATTGCCACTCTCCCACCCTATCTCAATTTAAGAGGCAGGGAGAATGGAGTGAAAATCGAATAAACAATTTTATAATACAAAAAAATCCCCCGAAATGATTGCGGGGGATTTTTTTTAAGCTTTCCTTTAATCTAAAAAGTAAAAAAGAAAAATACCACAGCCGCCCATTCTTTTTTCACACCGTTTGCGCTTCCTATGCTGCTTCCAGAACTATTTCTAACTGTTCCGTCCGAGTCAATTTTCCCAATGCTGCTTCCTGAACTATTTCTAACTGTCCCGTCAGAATCAAGTTTCCCGATGCTGCTTCCTGAGCCGTTTCTAATAGTTCCATCTGAATCAATTTTACCGATACTGCTTCCTGAACTGTTTCTTACTGTTCCATCTGAATCAATCTTTCCAACGCTGCTGCCAGAACCATTCCTGATTGTTCCGTCGGAATCTATTTTACCGGTGCTGCTGCCAGAAGAACTTCTTAATTCCTGTGCATTAATAGAAGAAATACCTAAAAACATAAAGCAAAACAATACAAAACTAAGTGTGATTTTTTTCATGATTTAAATTATTAATTTAATACCTACTCTTCCAGTTTTCGGCTTCCCTATCAAAATGAAAATTTCCAAAATGATATGATAAACTTAATACAATAATATAAAGCATGCAAATATATTGTACAATCCAAAATATTGAAATTTGTTTTTGCTGTTCGACTTAATGCAGTATAATCCCCCCTACTTAATATATTTTTTCCGCATTTTACCCCGGCACATCTTCACGACTCCACTCGAACATACATATCACCGGCTGTTTCGAGCGGAGTCGAGAAATGAGCGAGGCATCAAAATTGGATAATTTCATAATAAGCAATGGTATAAATTCTATTTTATGGATTTATTATGTTTAGGCAAAACTGCCAAACGGAACTAAACTATTCAAAAAAAGAGCGCACCCATTTATCTTCCGATTTTTCTAATTCTAAATAAGTTCCTTCAGAATAACATAGTCCGTCTTTAAGTATAATAATTCGATCTGCTGTAATTCTGGCGCATTCCATATCGTGTGTAATGATAATAGAAGAAGTGCGGTATTTTTTTTTCACATCCATAATTAGCTGACTTATTTCTTTTGATGTGATTGGGTCTAAACCAGTAGTTGGCTCATCATAAAGTAATATTTCGGGTTTTAAAATCAAAGTCCGGGCAAGGCTCAATCTTTTCCGCATCCCTCCCGAAAGTTCAGAAGGCATTTTATTAATGGATTCTGAAAGTCCAACATTTTGCAATGCTTCGTCTACCAACAGCTTAATTTCATTTATTGACTTCAATCTTAAGGTCTTTCTGAGCGGAAACTCAAGGTTTTCCTCTACAGTCATGGAATCGTATAAGGCACCGCTTTGAAAAAGGAAACCAATTTTTTTTCTTATTTCAATAAGTTCATTTTCTTTCAAATCATAAATATTTTTACCCAGAATCTTCAGCGAACCGCAGTCAGCATCTTCTAATCCAGCAATGCACTTTATAAGCAATGTTTTGCCGCTGCCCGATTTACCAAGTATTACGAGGTTCTCCCCTTTTTTAATGTTGAAAGTAATATCATTCAGTACTAAATTATCCGCAAATGATTTCTTCAAATGTTTTAACTCCAGCGCAGTTGAGTTATCCTGAAGGTTATCGATGAGGTTGTTATTTGAAAGAATTTTGTTAGCAGTACTTGTTTCCATTTATTATAATATTTTTTGAACCTCAAAGTAATCGAAAGAGAAGTCCTAGTTCAGAAAACAAACAAAATTGATTCGGAGCACGGATTTATTCATTTCCAACATCAATATTTTAGAATTCAGACAGAAAAGTCTAATTAGTTTTATCCAACAAAAAAACGGACAAAAGAACCATATAATACCATTATTAATATATATTAGTCCAAACT
>CAISYK010000462.1 GCA_903889605.1 uncultured Bacteroidota bacterium | reverse complement strand
TTTCAGAATTAGCAGGATCGATATTACTTAAAATTGCTTTAACCTCTTCAATAGTTAATACTGAATCTGTAATAATATTATAGGCTTTCTTTTTTCCATTGATAACCGCTTCTGCTATGGTATTGAATATTTTATGGTTGTCCACATTTTTATTCAGAGATTTCCAATATGCGTCATCATAATCAACCGGCTGGGACATTTCAGAAACCGATTGAATTTGTTCAGCCCATAATTCTTTTGTTGAATCCTGAGCTGCGGTTGTTTTGCTTTCCTCTGTTTTAATTTCTTGCTTACAGCTTGGCAGAAGCCAAACAAGTGAAATGATTATTAAAGAAGAAAATAATTTTTTTATGGCTTTTGAATTGTTCTTCATTTTTTCATAATTTTAGGTTAAGTAAACAAATGTAATAAGATTATATAAAAAGCTGCTGTTTTATAAAATATTTCTAAAACAATTGAATATTAATTTTGATTTCGTTATTATTGTATAGAATATTCGCAGTACTCCCTTCCGGCGCTCCTTATATAAGGGATGGCTGGTTCGGCTATATTTTATTGTAAACTTAAAATGTCAGAAGAAAAAATATGTCCTTACCCCGGTCTTCGCCCCTTTAACGAGGAAGAGTCCGTTTTTTTTAAAGGCCGGGAGGAGCATATTGATAAAATAATTTCCCAGCTGCAGGAGAAAAAATTTTTAATGGTTACCGGCGCTTCCGGTGACGGAAAGTCTTCTCTTATTTATGCTGGATTAATACCGCGTTCCCGTGCAGGTTTTTTTAAAGCCCGCTTTAATAATTGGATAATTGCGGATTTCAGACCAGAAAGAGCTCCTTTATCAAATTTTGCAGCAGCATTAAATAATCACCTTAATTTATCTGATGTTAATGAATTAGAAGACGACCTAAGTTATGGCTTCTCTTCATTAGTGAAAATTTATAAAGAATCAAAACATTATTTTGATCCGGATTCTGATATATTTATTAATGCTGATGCAGAAACAAAACAAAATATACAGAATAAAAGCTCCAACCTATTAATCTTAATTGATCAGTTTGAAGAACTTTTTACAAATTCAGAAAATTTCAATAAAGGAAAGCCATCTCTTCAGGCAATCACGCTTATAAACCTGATAATTGAAACAACAAAAATTGCAGAAAGCGAAAATCTTCCTATTTATATTGTTTGTACTATGCGCTCCGACTATGTTGGTGATTGTGCTGCCTTTAAAGGGCTTCCTGAACATATAGTTTACAGCCAGTTTTTTGTGCCGAGATTAAAAAGACAGGAAATACACCGCGCAATTTTAGAGCCAGCAAAATTATCAGGCAATAAAATAAATAATCGTCTTATTGAAAGATTAATAAACGAACTAGGAGATGGATTAGATCAGCTCCCAATTTTACAGCATGCCCTCAATCGTATCTGGAAGTCTCATATAGATGACGGAGCGACTGAAATGGATATTATTCATTATGCCAAAGTCGGAGGTTTAGAGGGGAATTTACTTCCCGATGATCAAAATATTTTATTTTTAGAGTGGTATAAAAATCAACCTGTATTTAAACAGAAAATTCTTGAAGGCGCTTCTTTAAGCAATGTATTAAATGCTCATGCGCGCGAGCTTTTTGAAATTTCTGTTGACTATTGCCGTAACCATATTAAAAGGGATATTTCCAGGGAAGAAGCGCAAAAAGTTTTACAGAAAATATTTACATGCCTCACCAAAATAAACGATGGACGTGCAGTTAGAAATCGATCATCTGTTTTGGAAGTAAAACAAATAATTGGGAATACAATTGACAACAGCTTAATTGAGGGATTAGTAAATGTATACAGGGAACCAGGAAACACTCTGCTCAAACCTTTTATTACTGCAGGTAAAAACGATGTTTATCTGAATGACAACGATATCCTTGATATTACCCATGAATCATTAATCCGTAACTGGACTGAACTTACCGAATGGACTAAACAGGATCATGAAAATGTGTTAGTTCTTAACGATTTTAAAAAACAGGTGGAAAGATGGGAGGAAAAAGCCCGATCAAAGGATTATTTGCTTACGATTGGCTCATTAAGTTATTTCAAAAATTGGTTTGAAATTATAAATCCAAATCCGTATTTAATTGCAAAATATGATTTAACTAATTTATCTCCAAAACAAAAAGCCGAAGATGCCGCCAAGCTTATTTCTTCAGCCGATGATTACCTGAGAATAAGTGAATATGCTATCAAGCGTAAACGCAAAGCTATAATGACAATTACAATTCTTGTAGTAATTGTACTGCTTGGATTTACTTCTTGGGCATTTTTGGAGCGTAATAAAGCGCTTAACCAGCAGGAAATAGCAAACCAAAAAACTGGAGAGGCAAAGTCATCCGAAAAGTTAGCGCTTAATTCTGAGCGTAACGCATTGAAAGCAAAAAACAATGCACTCTTTCTAAAAGAGAAAGCTGAAATGAGCGAAAAATTTGCACTGAATGCAAAGCAGCAGTCCGAATTATCAAAACAGGAAGCTCTGTCTGCCAAAGGGGTTGCGGAAACAGAAAAACAAAAAGCACAGCAGCAAACAGATGTAGCAAAAAGAGAAAAAAATAATGCCGAACAAGAAAAAACAAAGGCAGAGCAGGAAAAAGTAAAGGCAGAAAGTGCAGAATTAAAATCCAGAAAACTTAAACTTCTTTCAATAGCACAGAATCTAGCCTTAAAATCATCCCTTTATAAAAAAAACATAAACCTCAGCGGGCAACTGGCTGTTCAGGCTTTTTTATTTAACAAGAACAATGGCGGAACAGCTGAAGATCCTGTTATTTATGAGGGATTGAGGAATTCATATTCTGTTTTGGACAGCGGTAAACACTCTGACTTGCCAGGTGCAGAAATGGAAACGAGAGCCTTGGCAGAAATTCAGAATAATATTATTTCAGCGGGCCTGGATGGAAA
Source organism: uncultured Bacteroidota bacterium (assembly GCA_903889605.1). Lineage (GTDB taxonomy): Bacteria > Bacteroidota > Bacteroidia > 2-12-FULL-35-15 > 2-12-FULL-35-15 > 2-12-FULL-35-15. The sequence goes on along the minus strand of CAISYK010000462.1, from coordinate 3,520 downwards.
AATATATTTCCATGATTTAAATAAGGCTTCAGTAAAGCTTTTTCTGGAAATAAAAAACGTGAGTCCGATAAATACATTATTCTTTGATCCTGCGGGAAATTATCTTGCAACCGGACATGATAATTTCACTATTTGTATTTGGGATATTAAAAATGCCGTTAAGAATACGCAGAACCAAACTTTTGAATATAAAGAATTAAAGGGACATAAAGGGTTTGTCCGAGCTGTTTTGTTTAGCCCTGACGGCACTCATTTGGCCTCTGCAGGAAAGGACAGCACAATCATTATATGGGATATTAAAGGGCAGGTACCTGTTCAGGAAAAAACATTAAAAGCCTCAGCCGCAATTAAATCTCTTGTTTATTCAAACAATGAAGATGAATTAATTTCTGCACAGGAAGATGGAAAAATTGTGGTGTGGGATGTTAAAAAAGGCGAGGAAAAACTGCTGTTTAAGCACAATATTCTAAAACCGCTGTGCATGGCTGTAAATAAAACAAAAAACTGCTTGCTTGTTGGATTCTCCGATGGTACAATATCATCTTTTGATTTGAATTATACAGATATTGCTAAACTCAAACACTGGGAATTTAAAGCCCATTCAGCATCTGTTGAATATTTGGCATTCAGCAATGATTTTTCAATGGTTGCTTCTGCTTCTTCCGACAAACTAATAAAACTTTACAATTTCCATTCTTACTTTGAAAATTATAATTCAATAGGCAGTTCTATTGAATTTAAAAACCATAACAGCAAAGTTAAAAGCCTTATATTTACTTCTGATAATAAAATTGCCGCAGGCTGTGCTGATAAAAGCATTAGGGTTTGGGAAATATCAAGCGGAAAGCTTGTTGACAAAATTTGTTCCTTATTAAAGACAAACATGTCGCAATCTGACTGGAAATTAATTGTTGGAGAAGATATTCCTTATGAAAAAACATGTGCAGGTTTATAATAATTAATTCCCTTGACAGGGTTTTAAAATCCTGTTAGGGGTAAAACTATTACTACCCATGAAGTGTTAAAAAAGGGAGGTGCAATATTTGAGGCATGACGAATATAAACAAGTAAGAATTAATAAATGAACCGTTTTTTTATTCTTTTTTTATTTTTCATTTTGTGCTTTACGTCTATAGCAGGCGCACAAAACGGCTGTGACCAAAATGTAAAGCAGGCTGAAGAACTGTATAACAGCGGAGATTACGATAACTGCATTCAAATCCTTGAAAAATCAATCAATGAATGTAATTTCTCAAATAAAAAGAAGGAAGCTGCTTTGGAATTACTTGCAAAATCTTATCTTGATCAGGACAAATTAGTGCAGGCTGATGCCGCGGTGCAAAACTTGCTGGCAAATAATCCTAATTATGAATTGAAAGAAATTAACAGCCACGAAGATTTTGACATCCTGGTTAAAAAATTTGACACACATCCGTTATTTTCAGTAGGAATAGGTAATGCCGCAATGCAGCCTAAATTAACAATTTCTAAAACTTATTCCATCCTTCTAAATGTTGATTATAATGCACCATATAATATAAGTAAAAACCCGCTGATATACTATGCCTGGGCTGAATACGAATTCAAGAAAAACATTTCAGTAAATGCTGAAGTCTTTAATTTTAACATTCATTACGACAGAAGTTTTCCTAAAAATACAGGTTGGAAAATGAATTATAGTGAAAACTTATCTTTTATCGAAGTCCCGTTATATGTAAAAAAATATTTTTGGGCAGGCAAAAATATTTTACCATACGCAACATTTGGTGTTGGATATTTAAAAATACTTAAGGCCGAAGCTAACTCTGATATTACCTATAATAATGAGGATCCTTTTACAGGGATAGGTTCAAATTATTTCTCCAGTGATATATTTGACATGCTTGAAATGAGAAATAAAAATAATTTTGAATGGCTGGCAGGCTGCGGTATCGGTTTTAAATTAAAAAACATTGGAATATTTTTAGATGCCAAGTATTGCAGAGGGTTGAATAGTATTACAAATTCTGCAAATCGTTTTAACAGCAAAGTCCTTACAAATGATTACTTTTATATCGACAACTCCATAAAATTAAATAAGTACCAGATAGGAATATCTTTGTCATATACATTAAAAAATTCAATTAGAAAAGTCAGATAATGCTGAATCTGTCCAAAATAACTTATAACAACAAGAGAAACGGTTCTCCGCGAAGCCTAATTCTTGGCTTCTGCAATGATTTGCATCGCCTTAATGCTTCCGGCGTGTGGTTTAGATTACTTATTTTCTTTTTTTTTATAGTGTTTTTTAATGCCTGCAAAAAAGAAAAGCCCCCTTCAACTCCAGGAGTTATTGCCGGACCAAAAAACTTATGCCCAAAAGATTCAGGTATTACATACTCAATAGCCCCGGTAGAAGGATCTTCATTTTATTTATGGACAGTTCCTGATGATGCAAAAATAATTTCAGGACAGGGAAGTACTTCAATAATAATACAGTTCGGTAATATCTCCGGATCAATTTGTGTGCGGTCCAATAACGACAAAGAATACAGCGATGCGTCATGCATTGAAGTGACTCGATGCGGAGTTTCAAATACCTGGTGCAGAGAAATGAATTTTAAAGGCGGCGGCAGATCTCAAGGTGTAGCTTTTTCAATTTTAGATAAAGGATATATTGGTATTGGGCTGGATAAACTTGGTAATCGTCACCAGGATTTTTGGGAATATGACCCGGCTTATAATTTATGGACCCAAAAAGAAGATTTCCCAGGAGGTCCAAGGCTTAATGCAGTTGGTTTTGCAATTGGGAATAAAGGTTATATTGGTACTGGCGATGATGGATCAACTCTATTTCATAAAGACTTTTGGGAGTATGATCCAATTTCAGGCCATTGGACACAAAAAGCTGATTGCAGCGATAGTGTAAGGCATTTTGCTTTCGGTTTTTCAATTGGAAATAAGGGTTATATAGGATCAGGAAGCTATGATGTTATTACAATAATGCAGGATTTTTGGGAATATGACCCTTCAATTGATCAATGGGTGCAAAAAGCCAGCACTATGCAGCGTAATGGCGGAACAGGTTTTTCAATTGGAAATAAAGGTTACTTTGGTTTGGGGTCCAAACTCAACATTAACTTTAACGATTTCTGGGAATTCGACCCAGCTGATTTTAGTAATGGGCATGATATAAATAATAACCCCATTGGAAAATGGACTCAAAAGGCAACCTTTCCTGGATTAAAACGTTACGTAGCTGTAGGTTTTTCAATTGGAAGTAGCGGGTATTTAGGGATGGGGTATGATGGGAATGATAACTATAACGATTTTTATGAATACGACCCTGTTTTAGATCAATGGGACCAAAAAGCATATCTATCCGGATCGAGGGGTTATCCTGTTGGTTTTTCAATTGGAAATAATGGATATGTTGGTTTAGGAACCCGTGGAGAAGAATATCTAAGTGATTTCTGGGTATACGGAAAATAATAAAAATGACTGTTCAGTTTGAGTTTTGCCTTTTTTAATATATTTTATC
>CAISYK010000461.1 GCA_903889605.1 uncultured Bacteroidota bacterium | reverse complement strand
TGGCCCGGTTATTAGATACGGAGGAGGGTTAGTTACAGAATTTAGGTTGGCGAAGGTGGTATCTATTCAAACCGGTTTGCAGGTTGATGTAGATGGAGGAAAGATAAAATATAATAATGGCGGACCGGGCAATGCAAATGCCAATACGGTTAGTTACTATTATTTTGGCCTGGACGATAAAATTGTAAAGTACGATCATGTTCTTGCCAGTGCTCCATCATATACTCATTATCAGCTGAACGAAAGGGTTTATAAGGTAACTTATATTACTATTCCTTTATCTCTTAAGATGAAAACTAAAGAAATCGGTGCATTGACATATTACGGTCAAATAGGAATGAACAATTCTTTCAGATGGAAAGCAAGCGCTAATGATGAATTACAGGTTATTAATGACATTTCAAACACATTAGGAACAAAAGACAGTAAATCAAAAGTTGATATTTCTCAGGATATGAGTTTATACACAGCTTCATTAAATTTCGGCCTTGGCGCAGAATTGAATTTTTCCGGAAGTACATCATTAACATTTGGCTTAAATTACAATTTAGGATTTACCAATGTTGTTAAAAATGATTCAGAATATATAGGAAGACGCGCTAATGGTGCCAGTTTTATTTCCACCCCAAGTGACTACATCGAATCAAAAATGCCTCAAAGTATAAAATCAAATGCAGTGCTTATAACTGTTGGTGTGTTATTCTAAAAAAATATATTTTGTATATTTAATCCCGATTTCTATAATAGAAATTGGGATTTTTATTTTAAAACGATGAAAAATACAGAAACTATAAACCATATTGTTAATTGGTTAAATCAATACATTGAGCAAAGCAAAACAAATGGTTTTGTTGTAGGTATTTCCGGAGGTATTGATTCGGCATTAACATCAGCTTTATGTGCAAAAACAGGGAAACCTGTTATTTGTTTGAATATGCCGATACATCAGAATAAAGCAGAGTCTGATAGAGGACATGAACATATTGATTGGCTGAAAAAAAAATTCAGCAATGTCACTTCTTATGAAGTTGAATTAACAGAAACTTTTGAAAGCATCAGCAAAAGTCTGCCTGCTGACATTCAGGATTGGTTAACAATGGCAAACACACGTGCACGTTTACGGATGACAACTTTATATGCATTCGCATGTAATAATAAAATGTTGGTTGCAGGAACGGGAAATAAAGTTGAAGATTTCGGGATCGGATTCTTTACTAAATACGGCGATGGAGGAGTTGATTTAAGTCCTTTGGCTGATTTAATGAAATCGGAAGTGTTTACCTTATCAAAAGAATTAGGTATCATAGAATCAATAATTAAGGCAAAACCTACCGATGGCCTATTCGCCGACAGCAGGAGTGATGAAGATCAGATAGGTGCTTCTTATGATGAGTTGGAATGGGCAATGAAATTTCTGGATAATCCTGGGGATTTTACAAAATTAACTGAAAGGCAGAGAAAAGTTTTAGATATATACTCAAGTATGAATAAAGCAAACCAGCACAAAATGAAACCTATTCCGGTATGTTTGATTCCGATTGAATTAAAATA
>CAISYK010000460.1 GCA_903889605.1 uncultured Bacteroidota bacterium | reverse complement strand
TGCCAATACAAAAGCTCAAACGCCTATCGATAAAGTTTATGAAAAATATGCAGGAGAGGATGGATTTACAGCAGTAAATATTTCTAAGGAAATGTTCCAGATGTTCCAGTCGATGGGCAATGATAATTCAGATTCCGATGCCAAAGACATGAAAAAAATGATGGAACAGTTGAACGGATTGAAAGTTCTGACTTGTAATGCTGATTCCACTAAACCTGGAAAAGCACAGGCATTCTACAATGAAGTTTCGATTTTGTTTCCTGCTTCTGTTTACAAGGAGCTGATGACCGTTAATGATGGAGGAAATAATATTCGTTTTCTGACAAAACAGGATGCCGGGGGAAAAATCAGAGAAATGGTAATGCTTATGAAAGGCAAGCATGAATCCGTTGTTATGAGTCTTACTGGCTTAATCGATCTTTCTACAGTATCGAAACTCTCAAAAACACTAAATATTCATGGGATGGAAAACCTGGAAAAGGTGAAGCCCAAGAAAAAGTAGAAATGTTTGTTTGGTGGTTAATTAACCAATATGAAGAAGATTGCGGCTAGTGAAAGATATCAAGCTGAATGAAGCTTTCCGCTTATCGAACCCTTACCGAACGCTAATCGAATGAAAGCATACAGAGACCTCAGACAAAGCATGGACAAACCTTGGAGAAGCATGGACATAGCTTAGAGAAACAGAATGGAAAATAAAAATTAATCGATTATTCAAGCATATAAGCTATTGCAACAACGCCAGGTCCTGTATTAGCTCCCAGGGCAGGTGACGCCTGTTCAACAAAAACGGGTCTCTTCCCGGTTATTCTCTCCATCTCAGACATGAACCAATCGGCCGATTTCTGATTGTTTGCATGCGTGATGGCATATTCCCATATCTTATTCTTAGCGGCGATCTTCCCGATATTTCTGATGATCTTCTTCATACTTCCCATTTCCGTGAAAGATTTGGAGAGAAGTTCAGCCCTACCGGTTTCATCGATTCTTATTATCGGTTTCAGGTCGAGTAAACGGGCAACAAAGCTTTTAAAAGGACTTACCCTGCCTGTCCGGACAATATATTTAAGCGTGGTTACACTGATTCTAAGATTAGATTTTCCGATCCATTCGTTGATTTTCGAAATGATGATATCATCGCTTAATCCTTCCTCAATTGCTCTTGCAATGCGTAGTACAATGAGTCCGAGACCCCCAGTAAGTGTTTTAGAATCAAACACATTGATATTTTTCCCAATTCGCTGACCGACATCATTTGCGGCTTTAGAACTGTTAAAGAAAGTACCGCTCATCGCCTGGGTAAGGTTCAACCCAATAACTGAATCATAATGGGTGCAAAGATATTCGTACTTGTTCTGAAAATCCTTATAAGCGGGTTGTGCTGAAGTAGGTGAGTCCTCAAATTTTTCCATGAAGGAATAGAACTGCGGTGGCTGTATCGTCACTCTGTCGAGAAAAAATTGGTCGCCAAAATGAATACTCAGTGGCACAACATGGATCTGGTAGCGGTCGACAAGTTCCTTTGGAAGATCGCAGGTAGAATCCGTGAGTAAAGCAATATTTGACTTGCGGTTGTACTGAATCTCTTTTTGCATTACCATATCATCAACTTTCTGATAGGTAATATTACCATATTTTTGAAGTGTTGAGAATAACTCGGCAGGAAAATCTGTATGAATATGAATCCTCATTTTCATTTTAGAACCGGCAATAACGAGGGAATCGCCGCAATTCCTGATGACGTTCTGAATCTTTACTTTATTGAGGTCAGTCCCGCTTAGCATAGCTTCCGCACAGTACCTGAAAGTAATAATATCATGTGAAACGGCGCTGGTATCGGGTTTTTCAGCAATCAGGTCAGCCCCAATTACCTGAATGTGCGAACTTCCTTTCGTGAAGAAATCCAGGAACCCTTCAAGAAACACAACAAATCCTTTGGCGCCTGCATCTACGACATGCGACCGGGCAAGAACTTCCAGTTGATTAGTGGTTTCAGTCAGTGATTTCTGTGCTATTTCGAAAGCTTCGACCAGTAACTTGATAAAGTCATCAATAATATCTTTCAAAGCATACAAATAGTTCGCCCAGTCCTTGATAAC
>CAISYK010000459.1 GCA_903889605.1 uncultured Bacteroidota bacterium | reverse complement strand
ATCTTCGGCTTATACAGAAAAAGCAATGCTTTACAGCGACATTAAAAATTATAATCAGTCAATTCCCTATTACGACAAAGCTATATCGATAGATTCATCATATGCAATGGCATATTTCAGCAGAGCCAATACCAGACTGAAATCATTAGACCTGCAGCATTCTTTTGATGATCAGGCAGAAACAAAGATTACTATTAATGGAAGCGGAAAGAACGCAGTTTCACAGCAAACTTTATACGATCCCTCTTATAAGCTAGTCCTCAATGATTATTCCAAAACATTATCTCTGGATCCATATCTTAAGTATGCCTGGTTTAACAGGGCCGGCGTTAAATTAAAAATGAGCGATTATTCCGGCGCTCTTGATGATCTTTCCAAATCCTTAGCTTGTGATGCTGAATTTGCCGAAGCATACTATAATAGGGCTTTAACATTGCTTTTTTTGCAGGATTTCACTCAAGCATGTGCAGACCTTGGTAAAGCCGGTGAATTGGGTATTGCTGATTCCTATAATGTTATGAAGAGATACTGTAATAAATAGGCGTAGAAATATTTTTTTTTACTATAACTAATAAATAATTTTTGATTGAATTAATTATCAAGTATTGCCAGAACATCTTCAATATGGTATGTATTACTATTGTATTTATTTGAAAGTACGATAACTGTTGTTTGATCACTTAATCTACGAAAAAACAGACTGCTGTATCCATGCCACCAACCGTTGTGATAAATAATTTTATTGCCTTTGGCATCATCAACCAAGCGCCACCCATAACCATAATTTCGTTTTCCCTTGTGTTCATTACTATAGCCTGTAAATGCTTCTTCTATGGTGTTTTTCTTTAGAATTTTTTCGGAATATAATGCTTGATTCCATTTAAACAGGTCGTCAACAGTTGAATAAATACCCTTATCACCAATTACATCATCCGCAAAAATTTCCTTGTCAATCCCGCCGTTAGCGTTGTGTCCGATAGTTTTATTTTTATAAATACTGTCTTTGTTAGGGCGGTGAACCCATGTATCATTCATTTCCAATGGTTTAAAAATATTCTGAGTCATAAAATCAGCATAACTTTCCCCTGATACTTTTTCTATGATTGAAGCAAGTAAAGCATAATTTGTATTGCAGTAGCCAAATTTTTTGTTGGGAGTAGCATAAGCAGGCGGTTTAGCGGCCATCATTATAGCAACCACTGCATTATTATCAAATGTTTTTCCGTTATAACAGTTGTTCGCATCACAAAAGGGTTCACCAAAATATAAATAATTGCTTAATCCCGAACGGTGTGTAAGGAGAAGCTGTATAGTAATATTATGGTAAGGGAAATCAGGAAAGTACTGCAGAAGGTTGTCAGTCAATTTTAGTTTGCCGCGGTCTTTCAACAGCAGAATTGCCGCTGCAGTCAATGGTTTTGAAGTGGATGCTAATTGGAATGCTGAATTAATAGTTAAGGGAGTTTTTGTTTTTAAATTAGAATAACCAAATGCATTTTTATAAATCACTACTCCGTTTTGTGCAACTAGAACACAGCCGTTAAAACCAGATGTTTTAACTTTATCTTTGAAAAGTATATTTAATTCCAGCCCCTTTTTAGAGTCATAATTATCTTTAACTGTTTTAGCAGCAATGCTGTCCTTTTTAACAATTTGCGCTGTAGGCTTTTTTGCGGCTGATTCATTATTTCCGCAGGAGAATAAGAAAAGAAATAGCAAAACATTAATAAGGTGATATATTTTTAAACGCATAGTATTTAACAGCAATTTACAATTTTTAACAATAGATAATTTAACCGCAGGCTAAATAACAATTAACAAATACTTCAATCGACTTATCCTTATAAGAATGGATAAATGGTAAAGGTATCATCTGCGCCTTTCCTCTGCTTCCTGAACAATTAATGGCTTCCCTCTTAATTCTTTACCGTTTAATGCTTCAATTGCTTTCTCGCCATCTGCTTTTTTAGCCATTTCCAGAAATGCAAATCCTTTTGATTCCCACGTGATGGTATCATAAACTATTTTGGTAGATAGTACTTCGCCGAATTTTGCAAAAATGCCTTCTAACTGCATTTCGTTAATATCTTTATCGATATTTTTTATAAATAATTTCATGTTCACTGTATTGTTGAAATGGAAAATTTACGAACCTCAAAAATAATTATGTTAGATTTAATTGTAACTCATTTATTTTTACATTCATTATTCCATTAAATTACTAAAAAATTTAAAACCTTACAAAAGTATTTGTTTAATTTATTTTTGTTTAACTTTGAGAAACAATTTATTAGGATGAAAAAGTTAATAACTTCAATTTTATTTTTGTATTATATCTCTGTCTTAGCTGCTCAAACTAATACAGATGATTATTATTATGCAAAGCCAAAAGTTTTGCCGGCAGATAAAATTTCCGTATCCATCAATGCTGGCGCAGGATTTAGCTTTTTGAATTCTTCCAAAAACTCCATTTACACCAGCTATTTTGCACCTAAAATTGGATATCAGATTACACCTAAATTTAAATTGGATGTTGGTTTAATTCATTATACCGCTTCCGGAAATACATTTATGCCTTTAAATCCGAATGAGTCAATTTTAAATACCAGCAGCAAACCCATTTCAGGTAATTTGATTTCTGCAGGTGGCAGCTATCAGTTAAATCCGAGATTAGTTATGTCCGGCGCTGTGATTATGGATGCGAACAACTTTAACACCAAACAAAATAATTTTAAGGCAGCTTCATTTGGTCTTGATTATAAAGTTTCTGAACATAGTTCAATTGGTTTTAAAGCAATTATTTCGCAGAGGAGCGGTGATTATCATATAAATTCAAGAACGGGAAATTATGACTACAATACTAATGGTATAAATTCTACTGGATTATTTTTATTGTCCCCGGAAACACAATGGGGCGTTGAAAATTCATTGATCCCTACTATTAGATAGTATTTTCAGATTTCAAGTTTCAGATTTCAAATTTGCTTCAATACGCAGAATTTGAAATCAGAAATATTTGAACTTTTTTTAACCTTTATATTTAAATGCCCGCAGATATATTAAGTCAAAGCGATTACCTCGAAGTTATAGGGGCGCGTGTACATAACCTTAAAAATATTGATGTTATAATTCCGCGCAATAAGCTTGTAGTAATTACAGGATTAAGCGGAAGCGGTAAGTCTTCTCTTGCTTTTGATACCATATACGCTGAAGGTCAGAGGCGTTATATTGAAAGCTTTTCTGCTTATGCCAGACAGTTTTTGGGCAATATGGAACGCCCTGATGTAGATAAAATTACAGGTTTGAGTCCTGTAATTTCCATTGAACAAAAAACTGTAAATAAAAATCCGCGCTCTACAGTAGGTACCATCACTGAGATCTATGATTTCCTGCGTTTGCTTTTCGCCCGCGCATCCGAAGCATATTCGTATGTTACTGGTGATAAAATGGTCCGTTATTCTGATGACCAGATTTTAAATCTCATATTTGAAAAATTTACGGGAAAGAAAATTCTAATGCTTGCACCCATTGTTAAAGGCAGGAAAGGGCATTACCGCGAGCTGTTTGAACAAATAAAAAAATGGGGTTATCTCCGTGTCCGGATTGATGGTGAAGTGCGTGAATTAACTAAACGATTTGAATTGGACCGCTATAAAGTTCACGATATTGAAATTGTAATTGACAGGTTGGAAGTCAATGAAGAATCGCGCCAGCGAATTTCAGAATCACTGCAGTTAGCAATGAAACAAGGTAAAGGGATCATAATGATACAGCCATTTACTAAAGGCAGTTTTGAAGAAGAATATGGTAAGGTCGAATTTTACAGCCGTCATTTGATGTGTCCGGTATCTGGTATTTCATATGATGAACCGCAGCCGAATTTGTTCTCATTTAATTCACCTTACGGTGCTTGTCCAAAATGTAATGGCTTGGGATTGATTTCGGAAGTTGACATTAATAAAATTATTCCCAATAAAAAATCGACAATTAAAAAAGGCGGTATTGTTCCGATAGGTGCATATAAAACAACATGGATCTTCAAGCAATTGGAAGCAATTGGAGATAAATATGGATTTAATTTGGATACTCCGCTGGAGGATATTTCAGATGAAGCCATCAATACTATACTATTCGGCTCAGACGAAATATTTAAAATGAAGCAATACCCTGATAGTTCTGCTGCCAGCTATAGTATTGCATTTGAAGGGATCGCCAATTTTATTGTGAAACAAAACGATGAACTAAGTTCTCCAACAACCGAAAAATGGGTTCAGGGGTTTATGAATAAAGTGGCATGTCCGAAATGTAATGGTACCAGGCTGAAGAAAGAGTCGCTGCATTTCAAGGTAGATACAAAAAACATTTCAGAGTTATCCGAAATGGGAATAACAGAGCTGAATGATTGGTTCATGGATATTGAATCGCGACTGAGTGCAAAGCAAAATATTATTGCAAAAGAAGTATTAAAAGAGATACGTACGCGCATTTTATTTTTGCTTGATGTAGGTTTGGAATATTTATCTCTTAACCGCAGCTCCAGGAGTCTTTCAGGCGGTGAGGCACAGCGCATCCGGCTGGCAACACAGATTGGTTCGCAATTGGTTGGTGTTTTGTATATTTTAGATGAACCTAGTATAGGGCTCCATCAGCGCGATAATCAGCGTTTGATCAATGCTTTGAAAAATCTTAGAGATATTGGTAATTCAGTAATTGTGGTGGAGCATGATAAAGAAATGATTTTAGCTGCCGACCATGTTATTGATATAGGGCCGCATGCAGGAGTGCACGGCGGACGAATAATTGCGCAGGGAACACCAACAGAAATTTTGAAATTCAATACTCTTACTGCCGAATACATTAATGGCGTAAGAGAAATTAAAATACCTCTTGTAAGGAGGCAGGGTAATGGTAAATCTTTAATATTAAAAGGAGCATCCGGCAATAATTTAAAAAATGTTTCGGTTGAATTTCCTTTAGGAAAATTAATTTGTGTAACGGGAGTTTCAGGCAGCGGTAAATCAACTTTAGTTAATGAAACTCTATACCCTATTTTAAATAAATATTTTTATCGGTCCGAAAAAAAGCCGATGCCTTATAAATCCATTACCGGATTAGAGCATATTGATAAGGTGATTGAAATTGATCAATCACCTATTGGCCGCACACCTCGAAGCAATCCTGCTACATACACAGCTGTATTTGCCGATATCAGAAATTTATTTGCTGAAATTCCGGAATCAAAAATACGCGGATATAAACCCGGGCGTTTTTCATTTAACGTAAAAGGCGGACGCTGCGAAACATGCCAAGGGGCTGGATTACGGACGATAGAAATGAATTTCCTGCCTGATGTATATGTAAATTGCGAAACATGCAATGGAAAGCGCTACAACAAAGAAACATTAGAAATACGCTTCAAAGGAAAATCAATCAGTGATGTATTAAATATGACAATTGATGCTGCGGTAGAGTTTTTTGTAAGCATTCCTTCTATCATTCAAAAGATAAAAACTCTGCATGAGGTCGGCTTAGGTTATATCACGCTTGGCCAGCAAAGCACTACATTATCCGGGGGAGAAGCACAGCGCGTGAAATTGGCAACCGAATTATCAAAACGTAATACTGGAAATACATTTTATATTTTAGATGAACCAACTACAGGGCTGCATTTTGAAGACATCCGTATTTTGCTGGAAGTGCTGGATAAACTGGTTAACAGCGGTAATACAGTTTTGGTT
>CAISYK010000458.1 GCA_903889605.1 uncultured Bacteroidota bacterium | reverse complement strand
CAAAAATAAATCCGGCAGTAAATAACATTAGGAGATACAGAGCAATAGCTTCGTATGTTTTAGGGGTTATTTTCCATTTTACCTTTAAATAATTAGCCCAGGCTAATACTAAAGGGGTAATAATAAGTATTCCGCAAATGCCGCCTAACCAAAATATTACCCAGCAGGTTGTAAATTCACTCAAAGTTATTATTCCAGCGAAATAAATTGTGAATGTGCCTATCGCGGCGTTTACAAAGCAAATTGAAAAAACAATTGCAGTAAATTGAAAAACATTTTTCACTTTTTCAAACTCAATGATATTCTCCATTGATCTCTTTAACAAATAAAATCCGAGAACCGTTTCGGAGACATCACCAATGCTCATTAGCAGTGAAGTCCAAACAGCAGTTTGCTCACTAACTAAGTTGTAGTTGAGAATAACAATAAGGTTAGCCGCAAATGATCCAAGTATTATACCCGGCCATATTCGATTACCATATAATAAAAAAGCAGCTAAAGCTATGCCTGATGAAGGACTCACCATTGCCACATTGGTATCCTTATAATCCAGCATCAAGCCTATTCTCTCTGCAATAAAATATATCAATCCCACCATAAGAATTAAACTTATGCTGCGTAAACTAAAATATGAAGAATCGTTTTTTATCATCGCGGTTTTTATGAAGAGTCGATAATGTTTTACATGTTAAAATATATTGGAGGCCAAAGTCTTTAATGTTTCTTTATGTAAGCAGTAAGAACCATTATTATGATAATTAGTGTCAGCATGAAAATACATCAAGTCCTTTGTCCTCCATATGTCTCCTGAAAAAATCCTCTGTGAACCTCTGTGAATCTATGAGAATAACTGTGAATCTCTATGAACCTCTATGTAACAAAATAATTACGCAGAGCATCACGCAGAAGACACAGACAACCACAGATATAAAGAGTTAAGTTCAAACACGAAAATGTTTTTACTGCTCTATTCTTCAATGTTTTCAGCATTTCCCAGAAGACTTAATTAAATTAATTATTAATTTACATCAAAATAGATTTCACTTATATTCTTTTAGGCAGTTTAACAATAGTCAGCCAAAATTCTTCTATTGCTCTTATTACATCAATAAATTGACTAAAGTCAACAGGTTTGGTAATATATGCATTAGCGCGGCCTGCATACATATCAGTAATATCCTTTTGAGCATCTGAGGTTGTAAGAATTATTACTGGTATAGTTTCAAGCACTGGATCACTTTTGATTGCTGCAAGCACTTCACGTCCGTCTTTTTTGGGCAGATTTAGATCCAGCAGAATTAGATCAGGACTAACAGCATCTTTATATTTCCCGATTTTTTTTAAATATAACAAGGCCTCTTCACCGTCAGTTGCAACATTCAGATTATTTTTTATTTTACCTTCTTTGAGTACCTCCTGGGTTAGCCGTATATCACCGGGGTTATCTTCAACCAGTAATATGTCAATTATTCGTAATTCATTCATAATAGTCCCTTCTTCCTAAAAATAACATTTTTGTATTTTACGCTTCTATTTTTATGATTGTTCATGCAGAATCAAAAGAGGAAGATGAGTTTTTAATGCCATATTTTTAGTAATGCTTTTAGCTAAAATCTGCTGGAATAAATTATGGCTTCTTCGTATCATAGTAATCATTACTGCCTGATTTTCATCAGAAAATTCATTAACTGCTTCCACTATATTTTCATGGTCTGAAAACCAATAAGTATGTTTAACATTTTCGAAAACATGATCCAGTTTAATACCTTCTATTTCTTTTTCCACAGCAGGATGAACACGGCTGTCATTCATATTGAAAATCAATATTTCGGAATTGAATAAGGAAGCAATTTCAAAGAGAGGATTAAAAACAGAATTATTTTTTACAGGCTTGTAATCAAAAGCGAAGACTATCTTTTCTATTTTCTGAAATTTTATTTTGTCAGGGATAACCAATACATGGCATTGGGTGTGTTTAATGACATCTACCGTATTACTTCCAAAAAAATTGCTGCTGCCGCTCTCTCCTTTTGTACCCATTACAATCAGATCACAATTTTTTTCTTTTGCTGTATCATTGATTTCATCAGATGCAAACCCGGGCATTGATATGCATTCTACCTCTAAAAGGCTTCCATATTTTTTTTGCAGACTCTCAGCAGTCAACCGCATCTGCTCATTACTTCTTTCTTCCAGCTGCATGTCTTCTGATGTTAATACAAAAGGCACTTCAGTGACGATCAGAGGCACATGATATGCATGAAAAAGAAGCAATTTTGAGTTTGTATACTGGGCTAATTTTGCAGCATAATTTACCGCGTTCGAAGCTGTTTCTGAAAAATCGGTGGGTACTAAAATTGTTTTCATAGTTTTACTATTTATTGCTTTAAAAATTACACTTTT
>CAISYK010000457.1 GCA_903889605.1 uncultured Bacteroidota bacterium | reverse complement strand
TTGATAAAAAATATTTTTTTATTTTTTTTAAATAATGGCATTCTAATCTTTTCCATACTTTGAGGGATAACGTCAAGCTTATCATCTCCACCAAACTTTCCTTCGCAAATATCATTTAGCTGGTAATTTTTTGATACAAAAGCTTTTCTGGCACCACTGAATTCATCGTAGGCCAGAGCCCATACAGATAATTCAGTTTCTTCACCAAGAGATAATATGTTTTCAAGGTTAAGCTCCCTACCTTGTAATGCATCTTTAAATTTTGAAGTTTGCAATTCTTTAGTATCGTTTAAATACAGATATAATATCCTGTTGCTTTTTTTAGCTAAATGCACAACATGACTTGTTTTGGTATGCAATGTTACGATAGTCCATATTAATTTGAACCTTGGCTTTTTTGATAAATTGCGAATTCTTAGACGAGCAAATATCTCAATATCGATTGCATTTCTTTGTCCAACATTTTTAAACTTAATTCGATATACGGGTATTTCACCATTACGAAACGGGAGTTTATTAATCTTTTTTGAGAATTTAAACTTTGGGACGAGCATACGGAAAAGAATAAACCAGCCCACAACAGAACTTACAACACCAAGTATTGCATTAAAAATCAGCGAAACGCTATCGTCAAAAATTTTTAGTATTCCTTTTTCAGATATATCAATAACACCAAACATCATATTTTTCTTTGGAAAAGACTGTATCAAAGCATTTGAAATCAACTCATTGCCAGGCTTATCCCATTCTTCAGGGTGTTCATCAAGCCATTTACCCACCACGGCATAAATTTGGTCATCAGTTACCGTTGATGGGAATGCAATCGTTTTTCGAACATAATGTGAATAAACATTACTAACATATTTTTGATATGCCACAAAATAATGTACATCATAAGCAAGTCCTGCTTGATATTTTTTATACTCTCGCCATTCAGAAACTAATACATTACCAGCAACAGGACTACCAAATACACCATTAAATGCACCCTGTATTAATAAAAGCCAAAAATAAATTATAGATATTTTTGTTAAAATATTATCCATAAAAGATAATCTTTATTTTCTTAATTTTTCATACGCTAAAACAAACAGGATATCAATATTCAGCAAATATTTAGCAACAAGTCATAATAATCGACAATTATTATATTTTTTCCCAATGTCCACAACTATTGCATATTACAATTAACTTGACAACATTTGCTTTTGCCGCTTGGAGTTGGAGATAAGAGGTAATTAAACTTGCTGCCGCAATACCTATTGAAATAATATCGACAATTGAGACAGTAGCAGCAGCACCAACAGCGCTAGCAAAAGTATCAGCGATAGTACCTTTACCCTTATAAGTTACAAAATTATGTATTGAAGTGCTCCTATGCGTTTTCGTTTTTTTCTACGCCTTATCAATTCTTCAAAATCTTTCTTACAAATAACAAAAGTGTCTTGGGAATTACACTTTTCGCAGGATTCAACACCTTTATAATTTTCTTATGAACTCATTTTATTAAGCTTAAAAGTTAATTAACATTTTTATTTACATGTCATTCGTATTTTTTTCCAGCTAATTGATAACTGTGCTCAGACATTCGGTATAGCAGGTACAACACCGCCCAAGTAATTTATGGGCCACCAGCAGATTGGAAAAGGTAACGAAAAATTGGATAAAGAGAGTCAGTTTGAGAAGAGTAAATGCAAGGATGTACTCGGCAGTGCAGGCTAGCGTCAGTTGGCCTGCAGCACACCCGGAAAGTTGCGCAAACGGAGCGGAGGGCTCAGAGACCTGGCTTATTGCTGAACTGCCGGGTATCGGGTTGTGCGTTCTTTAGAGTCTGTTTTACTCACTCTCTATTCCCTGATTGCCAATCGGTAACGGTGGCAAACCAAGTTCTTTGAGAAATTGGTTGTGTTTGCTGATGGCGGTTAACATTCGTTCTTCGATGTTGAGTAAATCCGCGTGCAGTGCCGTGAGGTCGATTTCTTCTTCTGCTGTGGCGGTGCTGATGTAGCGGGAGATGTTGAGGTTGCAGCCGTTGGATTCAATTTCAGCCATTGAGACACGGCGGGAGTATCGCTCTTCTTCGGTGCGGTATTGATAGGTGGATACAATTTTGTCAATATCATCCTGCCGGAGGCGGTTCTGGCGTTTGCCTTTTTCGAAGTGTTCG
>CAISYK010000456.1 GCA_903889605.1 uncultured Bacteroidota bacterium | reverse complement strand
TTATAATTAAAACCAGAATAAAAGTACCTGCTGTTATTAAAATTTCAATAATAGTTGGCTGATAATGGTGAAATTTTAAAGGTAAATGTTGAATTGGAAGGTACGGATGTTCCATTGTTGGTACCACAATGAGGTATCGTTTCATCCAGGCACCAACGATTACAAAAACTGAAATAATCGCAACAGGCAGAGGCTTTCGCATTGCTGCAAACAGCAATAACAATATCGGTATAAGCAAACATCCTACCTGAACAAACCAAAAAGTAAAAGCATGCTGGCCAACGAATAATTCACTCAAATGAATTGAGTCCGCTCTTTCCAACTTATATCCCGGAACAAGATATTCATTTACATTAAAATATAGATATACTAATGATACAAGTACCAGTAATTTAGCCATTTTATCAAAATGCATTTCGGTAATGTAATCATGAATTTTGTAATTTTTCCTATAAAAATACATTGCAATAATTAATGCTGCACTTCCGGTTACAAAAGCTCCGGATACAAAATATGGCCCAAAAATAGAACTATCCCAACCCGATCTTGATGTTACGGCAAATAACCATGACGTTACAGTATGGATGCTAAGAGCAACAGGAACTATCAATATCAGCATTGTTTTTATTGAACTCCTGAGAATTTTTACCTGCTCGGGTTTACCTGACCAATTCATACTTAAAAAATGATAAAGCTTTGAAAGCCATGAAGGAACGTTTTTAATTCGATTACGGCATATTGCCATATCTGGAATTAAAGGAAGAAAATACAATAGAAGGCTTATTGCAACATAGGTGGTAACAACTGTAACGTCCCAAAGAATAGGCGACTGGAATCTACCGTATATAAATACATTCATTAGGCGATCTGGGCGTCCCATATCTGTAACAATAACCAAGCCGGCAACTGATGCGAATGCAATAGCTATAATTTCCGCGATTCGGGTAATCGGTGTTATCCATTTGTATCCAATCAATCCTAACACAGAACTGATCAGCATTCCAATAAGGCTTGAAGCGACAAAAAACACAAAATTGGAAATATAAACTCCCCATGAAACATAGTCTCTAAGTCCTGTAACACCAAGTCCATCCCTGAGCTGAATTACATATGCATAAAAACATACCAACAGTGCAATTCCCAAAAATCCTATCCATATCAAGAAACTTTTATTCCTAAGATTTACAGGTTTACTGGCAACGTCAATCAGATGTTCAATATTTATTTTTTTTTTCTGACATATAATTGATTTTTGTGCAAAAAAGTGCAATATTCTAATTTAGATTAATTCTTAATAACGGATTAGCAAATATACTATTTTGATTAATGCATAATTATAAAATTTGATTTTTTTTATGATTAAACCATGAAAGCTAAACCATTTTGTTTGCTGCAATTGCAATTATTATGTATAATCAAAAATAATTTGGAAACAGCTAAAGACAAAATTCAACTTAGGAAACCAAATGCTAATCCATAAAAATAAAAATTATTTTTCAAAGTAAAAAAAGCTGGATATTTATAAATTAAACCAAGTCGGTTACCTTCAATTACTGCAATTACGTTATAAGGTTAAAAATTGTGTTTAAAATATGCTCTAACAAAAAAATTATCCGCCAGTTAAACAGTAATTTCCATGCACAATAGTTCTGGTAAATACTTTCCTATTATAAAGTGCTGTCACAATTAAAATCATTATCCTTCTTGTTTCTCAATCGGATCGTCTGTGTTTTTAAATGGAGCAGTACGGTTTTTTGCAGGTAAATAATATACTCTCGGTTTTGTACCAAGCTCCGGCATAAGATTGTAACCGCCATTTTGCGCAATTAATTCACTAAACCTCCTGGTTTCATGAGTAGTGCCGTTGGTAACAATATCTTCATTTTGATCGCCAAACCAATAAACACCGTTAGGGCATGCTTCGGTACAGTATGGTAGTTTGCTAATCCTAAGCCTGTCGGCACTGAAAAGGCATTTACTTATTGTACCTTTTTTCTGAGGGACATTAAGTTCTACGTCATAAGGCTTACCCTTATGATCGTCCGCAACGATTGGCTCAAGCCAGTTAAAAACCCTTGAGGAATAAGGGCATGCTGCCATGCAGAAACGGCATCCGATGCATCTCTCATTATCAATCAATACGATTCCATCCTGCCGCTTAAAAGTTGCGTCAACCGGACAAACAGAAACACATGGAGGATTATCGCAATGCTGGCAAGGTTTAGGCATATTGTAAGGAGCTGTATCCGGTGAATCCTGTATTTGTAATACCTGCATGTGAAATTGTTCAGGGCGCAGATCATGGGCATTCTGGCAAGATTTCACACATTTTCTTGCATTCTGGCATTTGGCAAGATCCACCACCATTACCCATTTCTTACCTTCGATTCCTTCTCTTCCGTGAAGCTGAAGGGATTCTGTCACTTTAAACGCTGTAATTGCTGATTCATCAATTTCTACAACTTTATTATCAGAGGTAAGTACATGTATTTTTGATGAGGCGCTTTTTGCCTTTTCATATTTCAGCCCTGAATACAAAACAGCGCTGCCAGCTGCCGCTCCGGCTCCGAGTAATGCTATTTTTTCAAGGAAACCTCTTCTTGATGAATTATTTTTTTCTTCGCTCATTTGCTATGATTCTTTTTGTTTGTGATATTCCAACAACGTTTTTTTGTGTTCAAATTTAAGACCCCAAAATATTAAGTTTTAAACATTATTAGCCGACTCTTTTTTTTCCTATTTACCAATAGAATAACCGATTTTACTGAATTTATTTTTTTTAAGAATATACCGCACATGATTCTTTGTTCTTAATGAAATATAAATTCATGGTTATTT
>CAISYK010000455.1 GCA_903889605.1 uncultured Bacteroidota bacterium | reverse complement strand
CAATTGAGACTAAATTATCATTTATAATTTTCCCTCTTGTTTTTTCGCCTTATGCTCAAACCATAAGGAACAATTTGAATAAATATTTGAAATTCTTTATTTACGGTTCTGTTGTTAATGCCGTAGTTTGTTTTATTTGGGCGTCGTATCGTTTTTTTAAACCTGTTTATGTAATATTATATGGAATCCCTTATGATTTTGGGGCAAATTATTTTTATTATTCTCAGTTGTCGGTATTTCTGCATCCCAGTTATATTGCTATGTACAGTGTGTTTGCTTTAATAGGGATATTTTATTTAGTAAACATAGGTGAGTTGAAATTAAATTGGAAATGGATTTCAACCGTTTTTTTAATAGTATTATTCATTTTATTATTAAGTTCTAAAGCCGGATGGATTGGATTATTTTTATTAGTTCTTTACTTTTTATGGCGACTGTTAATAAAAAAACAAATTGCTAAAGCGATATTAATAGTTATTTCACTATCAGGTTTATTTTACTTTTTAAATATATATTATACTCCATCTTTTTCAGCAAGAATCCCTAAGGTATCTGCAATTACAGAGACAATAAAAGGCAGTACTGATGAAAATAAAAAAATAACGACAAGTGCAGATGGTACGGGAAGCAGAATATTAGTTTGGAAAGCCGCTGTTGAAATTATTAAAAGTAATTTTTGGATAGGTGTTGGTACTGGGGATGCTAAGGATAAAATGCTTGAAAAATACAAGGAAAAAGGCATGACATACGAATTTGAAAATAAATTAAATTCTCACAATCAATATTTTAACACTTTTATTGCCTTAGGTGTTCTTGGCTTTATCACTCTTGTTCTCTGTTTCGCTGTACCGTTATATTTTTCATTTAAAGAAAAAACATTTCTATTTGCCGCTTTTTCAATTCTAACAGGAATGAATTTTTTATTTGAATCTATGTTTGAAACACAAGCTGGTGTGATATTTTTTGCGTTTTTATACTGCTTACTTAGTTTTAGTTTAAATTATTCAAATCCCAAATCTCAAATTCAAAATCCTAAAACATTATGATTCCATTTTCTCCTCCGCGTATTGATCAAAAAATAATTGATGAAGTTACTAAAGTGCTTAAATCAGGTTGGATCACCACAGGACCGCGTACAAAATTATTTGAAAAAGAATTAACCAAATACTGCGGTAATCAAGCTACATTATGTTTGAACAGCGCAACAGCTGGCCTGGAAATTATGCTTCGCTGGTATGGAGTTAAAGAAGGTGATGAGGTTATTTTGCCTGCTTATACGTACTGCGCAACTGCTAATGTTGTGATACATTGCGGCGCAACTCCTGTTTTTGTTGACGTTAATGCTGATGATTTTAATATTTCTATATCCAACATTGAGAAAGCAATTACTTCAAAAACAAAAGTAATTATGCCTGTTGATTTTGGCGGATATACATGTGATTACGATGAATTAAATGCTTTAGTTTTAAAATATAAAGACAAATTTACAGCTCAAACAGATGAACAAAAAATGCTTGGCCGTATATTGATTTTATCAGATTCTGCGCATTCAATAGGGGCCTGGTATAAGGGAAAAAGAGCTGGTTCTTTAACTGATGTGTCTGTATTTTCTTTTCACGCTGTAAAAAATCTGACAACGGCCGAAGGCGGTGCTGTAGCTTTGAACCTGCCTGCACCATTTGAGAATGAAGCTGTTTATAAAACATTATGTGTAAAAACTCTTCATGGTCAGGATAAAGACGCTCTTGCAAAAACAATCAAAGGCAACTGGCGCTATGATGTTGTAGAAGCCGGGTATAAATGCAATATGACTGATATAATGTCCGCTATTGGTTTAATAGAGCTGGAACGTTATGATGATGATACATTAAAAGTCCGTAAGCATATATTTGAGCAGTATGATAATGCTTTTTCAAAATATTCATGGGCGCAAACACCTGAATATAAAACAAATGATAAAACATCCTGTTATCATCTTTATGCTTTACGAATAAAAGGAATCACTGAAGCTCAAAGGGATGCAATAATCAAAGAAATATTTGATTATGATGTTTCTGTCAATGTTCATTTTATTCCGGTGCCAATGATGAGTTTTTACAAAAAACTTGGTTACGATATAAAAAATTATCCGGTAACGTTTGATAATTATTCACGTGAAATAACTCTGCCGGTTTTTTATGATTTGAACGATGACTTGGTCAAAACGGTTATTAATGCTGTTACTGCATCTGTAGAAAAAGTACTTGATTTGATTTCTGCAGAGAAGACGATGAAACGCTAAGCTGCGGAGTTATTATTTTCAGCTGATTTTTCAACAAGGAATTCCAATTATTTTTCATAACAAATCGCTTTGCGTCTCTGCGCCTTTGCGGTAAAAAAACATTATGATTAAACGTACATTTGACATATTTTTTTCACTAATAGGATTGTTGCTTTTGCTTCCATTTTTAATTGTTATTTCGGTAATTATTGCTTTGGATTCTCCCGGCGGTGTGTTTTATAAACAGATAAGAGTTGGAAAAGATAACGAAGATTTTTATTTATTTAAATTCCGCTCAATGAGTACAGGAGCAGATAAAAAAGGTCTGCTTACTGTTGGTGGCCGAGACAGCCGTATCACAAGAATAGGATATTTTATCCGTAAATATAAAATTGATGAACTGCCTCAATTGCTGAATGTATTATTAGGCGATATGAGTTTAGTAGGCCCGCGCCCGGAAGTCCGCAAATACGTTGATTTATACAATGAAAAACAAAAACAGGTTTTGTCCGTAAAACCCGGAATCACTGACTATGCAAGTATTGAATACAGCAGTGAAAATGAAATACTCGGCAAAGCAGAAAATCCTGAGCAGGTTTATATTGATGAAATAATGCCCGCAAAATTAAAATTGAACATGAAATATATTGCAGAACAAGGCATTATTACAGATCTTAAAATTATTTTTAGAACTATTGGGAAGATTCTTTAGCTTAGAATTGCGGAGAACGATTTCAATTTATTGTATAATGCCGCGTTAGGGATTCCTTCGACAGGCTCTGGATAAATTCCACGTAAATCCTTTTGCCCTTGCAAAAGATTGAAGTGTAAAGCCCGCAGCTTTCTTTTTTAAGAAAGCTGAACGCCCACAATAAATGTTTTTTACCCATTCATATTTATTTTATTATTCGAACTCAGGCTTAAACTCTTATTCCTATAAGCAAAACATCATCAACCTGTTCATAATTACCCTGCCATTTTTTAAAAGCATCGTAAATCATTTTCTTTTGTTCTTCCATGGTGTAATCATTTATGGATAACAGCAGTTCCTGTAAAAGACTTGTCTTAAACTTTTTATTCTTTTCCCCTCCGAACTGGTCGGCATAACCATCGCTGAAAATATAGAAGCAATCGCCTTTCTTTAATTGTATAGAATGATTTATTGGAGCATTATTAATATTTTCCTCAATAGTGCCTATAGTAACTTTTGAGGCTTTGGTGATAGTTAATTTTTTTTCTGAAATAATATACAATGGATTATTAGCCCCTGAATATTCCAATATTCCGGTTGACTTATCATATGCACATAAAGCCATATCCATACCATCTTTAAT
>CAISYK010000454.1 GCA_903889605.1 uncultured Bacteroidota bacterium | reverse complement strand
TTGTTTGGCAGATTTCTTTATCAGGAATGTGTCAATAATTACAGGAGGTTCTCCTCTATCTAAAAGCCATTCACCAAATAACTGCCTTTCGCTTACCTTTGCTTTTTTACCTTTCGCAATACGCTTAACATTTCTATTTTCAATTTTTTTATCGAGAAGAATTCGTTTACGTTTAATTTTATCTTCGTTAGCCAGGTTATGAAGCCATAAATGAAAACGAAAAACCGCTAAGATTTTGCGGTTAGGCTTTTGTTTAATGTAGTTTTCAATATCCTTTTTTTCAATTTTTGTGTCTTTATCAATTAAAAATATTTTATTAAGCAAAAATTCACCATCATGCAGTTTTCTGGTAGGATTGCAGGCATTAAACAGCAAAGTAAATACGGTTAATAGCGTAAGCTTTATGAAAATGGAAGATACTATAAATGACCGATTAAACGAGTTAGTTTTTCCGCTATCGCTTATTCTTCTTTCCGGAAGGAAGGAGGTATTACCAGATTTATTTAATTTGCACATTTTTTTAAAGCCTCACCTATTCCCCCTTCTCCCAAAGAGATTGGGGAATAGGTGAAGAGCCTTACCATTTTATCCCCGCCAAAAGAGAAGGGATAATAGGTAATTTGGTTATTGATTAAATTGCCTATTTCTTAATTGTAAAATTGCCTAATGCATTATTGTAAAATTGCGCCATGAAACAAACGGCGTGCTAAATTACTACATTTGCTGTAATAAAATAAATAGATTTGAGATTTGAATATTAGATGTGAAAACAAGGCTTGGCTCAAAACTAAAGGCATTTTCAAATCTAATATCTATTCTTTCCTTAATAAAACAATAAAATGCTGTCAAAAAATCAAATAAAGTTTGTTAACTCGCTTAAACAAAAAAAAAACAGAACCGAGCATAATTTGTTTATTGCTGAAGGCATCAAAATTGTGCCGGAGCTGCTGCTGTCAAAAATTAAAGTGAAACAAATATTTGCTTCATCTGATTTTTTAAATATTACCAATATTGACAAAGACATTGAATGTATTGAAGTTAAATTAAATGAGCTGGAACGTTTGTCCGCACTTATAACTCCAAATGAAGTTCTTGCGGTTTGTGAAATCCCCGAATATGAACTTAACAATGTTGATTTTAATGATAAGCTTACACTTGTATTAGATAATATTCAAGACCCGGGAAATCTTGGAACAATCATACGTATTGCTGACTGGTTTGGTATTGAAAATATTATCTGCAGCAATGAAACTGCCGATGCATTTAATCCGAAAGTTGTACAGGCTACTATGGGATCAATTGCTCGAATTAAAGTGCATTATATTGGGTTGGCTGAGTTTTTTGAAAATTACCAAAAGTCTTATTCAAATAAATCTGCAGGCAGAAAGCCAGAGGGAATTCATATTTACGGCGCTTTAATTGACGGAGAAAACATTTATAACAGCCCATTGGCCTCTAATGGTTTTATTATAATAGGCAACGAGTCAAAAGGAATTTCTAATGATATTATATCCTATGTAACGGATAAAATAAGTATTCCATCATTCTCTCATAGTAAATCGGCAGACGGTAAAGCGGAATCATTAAATGCAGCAATCGCAGCATCTATAATATGTTCGGAGTTCAGGAGAGGAAGGAGTTTAAATACTAATGCATATTAATTACGGCTGAATAAGCGCCTTATATTGCGCATATTTTGTTAACAGAAGGACAAATCTCTTTCGATTCAAATTCCCTTTCAGTCGTAACCATAGATGGCAGCGGCACAAACCTGCCGCAACACACTGCGTTTACTGGTTGTGTTTTTATTTTGAAAACTTCAGCAAAACAGGAGACATTAATTTTTTACCAATTTTGCTCTTTCAAGACTGCCATCTTGAACTATCTCAATAAAGTATATCCCGCTGGCTAGATTAGTAATATTGATGTCAATCTGATTGCCTGAATAATTTATTTTCTCAAATACTTTTTGCCCTTTAGAATTAAGTATTCTAATAGCTGTACTATTCATTTTTTTGTTAAACAAAATAGTTGTTTCTCCACTTGTAGGATTTGGAAATAATGTAATTTTATTTTCATCATTATTAATAACAGATATGCCGTTTGAACAATTATTGGCCGCTCCGCAGGCAGCAATAGTTAATGTTGGAACATCTGTTGAATATTGCGGAAGGTTATTTGTGCCGGTTACTCCTGTTCTTACACCATGTTTCCAGTTGGAATTACAATCCTCAATGTCGCAGGCAGAGTTTGTGTTATCCATTTTATAATACAAAATTAAATCAGCTTCATTGCCGGTTAATTCGGTATTCATATTGTTTTGTATTTCCGTTTGGGTTCTCACTGTTTTCCAAATACGTATTTCATCTAAGTGCCCGCTATAAGGCGATTCTGAATAACCCGGCGATGTCCTGCAGCCAATATCTAATTTTGTGCTGCTTAAAACGGGGCTATTGGTAGAAATCATATTGGCTGATAAACCGTCAATATAAATTTTAGTATAATACAATCCGTTGCTTGTAAATGCAATATGATGCCATCCGGCAGTCAAAATTTGATTTGTTGCAGTGGGGGCTGGAACGTCATTATTAATTGATATTGTTTCACCTGCCAATAGACTTGCACTATTGTTTAAAGCAATCCATTCACCTGCTGTAGAAAAGTGAAAAGGAATAGAAGAAATAGCTGTTCCATCAATGGAATTATCGGATTTAATCCAGAATTCAATAGTATGCAAGGTGTCGGTAATAACCGGGGAAGTAACGAGATCATCAACGCCATCAAAATCGAGACTGTGATTTTGTGCAAAAACAAATTGGCTTATTAATACAGTCAGTGACAGCAGCAGTTTTTTCATTCTGTTTTGTTGTTATATTTTTTCCTAATTAAATGGCTTTTGGTTATCACCCCGTTTTTTTAATTGGTTGCTGGTCTCCAATTTTGTCTTGATGATTAAATTTTTATGCCATCACAACAGTCGAAAAACTCAAATATACGATGTTTGCAAAATACAGCTTCTAAAATAAACTACAGGCGAATGGTACGTTATAAAAAATCCAAAATTTGGTTTCCAAAAATTAAAGTTGTCTAACGGAAAAGTTCATTTTTACTTTTATAACTGCCATGATGCCAAAGGCGCCGCATCATGCATTTATAAAAAACAGGAATCAGTTTCGTTCGTTGATTTTGGAGGTCCGGTATTTATCCGGCAGACCGGGCAAGGCTGTCGTCCGCGCCATTCACAAATAGGACACATTAATTTTTGTTCGGGGATTCCGTCACAAGTTCTGCAGGGAACGGTTCCTAAGCCGCCGCAGTTTCTGCATTTAAACTCTGGTTCGGAACCAATTGATTTTTTTGTCATGATAAATATACTTTAAACCAAATGACGTTTTCATAATCTTTAGCAGATTTTTACGGGACCTTGCTGCTGATATTTTATTTTTGTTATTCAGGCCTGACTGAGCAATCAAGCAATTAAATCAATTGTTTTTATGGCAGAGAAAAGACAGTCTCGCCAACCTGTGTTTAGGGCATATTATATCTCTTCGACCTGATGTTTTGCATTTGAGCTAAAAGTTTGGTACTGGTAAGTGGTTTATCAATGTATCCTGAGCAATTTTTGGAAATATCTGTTTTAATTTCCCATAGATAATCATTAGACACCATTAAAATGTCAATTTGCTGCTGACCAAAAAAAGTTAGTTTGTTGAACTCATCAAGAAACTCTGCCCCTGTCATTACAGGCATATTATTATCAAGTAATACCAGAATAGGAGCAGCTGCATCACAGTGAGATATGTTTTTATGAATTAATTTATAGGTTTATTTACTTAGGTCACAATACCTTTTATATGTTTAAATGTAAAAGGATTATGCTTGACAATTCTATTGATTA
>CAISYK010000453.1 GCA_903889605.1 uncultured Bacteroidota bacterium | reverse complement strand
TTTTAGTTTTAATAGTTCAGATACTGCATAGTTTTCAAACAGCGCCCCTCTGAAATGAGAATTAGCTAATTCTTTTTCTTGTCTGATTCCCAGCAGTGAACATGCCAGGCCGGTATCAATAAAGTATAATTTGGGAGTTTTAACAACACGTTTATTGAAATTTTTATGGTGCGGAGGAATTAAATAAATTATATAGCTGCTTTGTAAAATGCTTAACCAGGAATTCACCGTTTTCACATCAATACCGCATTCATTGCTTAAGGCTGAAACCGACAGTTGCTGGCCAATTCTACCCGCACATAGTTGAATGAATCGAGTAAATAAAATTGTATTATCAATATTACGAAGTTGTTTTACGTCCCTCTCTACATATGTCCGAATGTATGCCGGATACCAGATGCCGGGCTTTCTTTGCTTGTCAAATATCTCAGGGTAGCATCCGGTAATAATAAGTTCATTGGTACTTACCTTAGATTGATTGAAAGCACTAATTTCATTGAAACAAAGCGGCAGTAGATCTACATATCCTATCCGGCCGGCTAATGATTGTGTAACAGATTGCTGCAGAAGAAAATTATTACTTCCAGTAAGAATAAACAACCCTTCTTTTTTGGTCTCATCAAGTATTTGCTGCAAATAACTAAATATAGCCGGTACACGCTGTGCTTCGTCAATAATTGCACCATTTTTGTACCTATTTAAAAAAGCTCTTGGATCATTAATAGCCAGAAGTTGTTCATCTGGGTTTTCAAGAGAGACATAAGGCTTTTTAGGGAAAACTTTTCTCACAAGAGTCGTTTTTCCGCTTTGTCTTGGTCCAACTACTGCTAGTGCTCTGAACTGACGGCTATATTGCTTGAGAAGTTTTTCAGCTGTACGGTTTATCATAATATTTCATTTGGTACAAATATAGGTATTAACTACCATAATTGTACTATCGCTGTAGAAATAGCGTAACTGGTGGTTATTGCTGGGTCAATTGTGAAAAACCAGGTGGCGCTGCGAGTAAGATGACTTGAATGGTTGGAATTATCAAACATATTAACTGATTTTGAGCGCATACAGGTTATTGCCAACAACAACAAAAAATATAAAATAGAGCAGTTATAGTTAAAGGCAATTAGGCAGCTACCAACAGCAACTAGTGTTATGTTAATTGTAAATTGACGGATATAGTTTTTTAAGTTTCACTCTCGCTTCTTTATTTGTAAACTGCCAATTTATTTTAC
Source organism: uncultured Bacteroidota bacterium (assembly GCA_903889605.1). Taxonomy (GTDB): domain Bacteria; phylum Bacteroidota; class Bacteroidia; order 2-12-FULL-35-15; family 2-12-FULL-35-15; genus 2-12-FULL-35-15. Next base: position 1,864 of record CAISYK010000453.1, on the reverse strand, counting down.
TGTTTTTATTATTTCTGTGATTTTGCCATGCATCAACTTCCTCTTTTATTTTTTCCATAGATGATATATGCCTGTTCAAGCATTGTCCATTCAAAACGTGTAACTCTATCTCAGCCATATTTAGCCAGCTTCCATGCTTTGGGGTATAAACAAATTCGAATCTGTCCCACAATCTTTTTGCTTCTTTCGGTTCAAAGGTTTCATAAAAAGCTGACGGAGCATGTGTTTTAAAATTATCCATTACCAATGTTATCTTTTTTGCTTTGGGATATTCTTCGTTGGCAATCCTCTTTATAAACAAAGCCCAATCTTTTTTTGTTTTAAATTCTGTTACTTCTACAGTCCGCTTTCCCTTTAACGGCTCATTTGCCATGAATACATTCACTACTCCATTTCGGACATACTCGTAATCTACTCTTACATCCTGACCTGGCTTCATTGCAATTGATGGTCGCCCTTCTTCTATTAATTGCTTGGGTGATTCATCCATACATACTACTGGATAGTACTTATCATAGGGTCTTTTATAAACCGATAATACACGTTCCATGTTCGCCACAAATTCTCCACTGCTCTGTGGTGGAATTACCCATCCTTTTACTTTCCAAGGCTTAAGTTCGTTTTTTTTAAAGCAGTTCTCACGGCTACATGAGAGATACTTTCTACGTACTTTAATTCGACCAGCTTGTCAGCCAATAACCGCAACGACCATTTGGCAAATCCTTTTGGAGGTTCGCTGCAACACAGGGAAACTAATTTCGCTTCGCAATCCCCATCTATTTTTCCTTCATAAACACGTTGTGTAGGTCGTCTTTCCAACGATGCATCAAGTCCTTCATCAATAAATTTTTTCTTAACCCTGTCAATAGTTCGCATTCCAACCTTTAACACTTTGCTTATTTGTTCATTGGTGGCTTTTTCAGAATATTTACCAGTATCACAATTCAAGAGAATGTAAGGGTGCGAAATGCCTGAGAAGTATGGGAGCCTATATTTATTACACTCATCAGTTCTTCAACTTCTGTTTTGGTTAATTTAATGGAATAGCTGTTATGGATTGAGATAATTCTTCCAAAATTCAACAATATCCTTCACAAACGGCAATGATTCAGGAATCAACCCCGTTCCATATCTTGAATTGTATCTTTCTGAATAATGTCTGCCGGCTTCATAACCCGATCTTTCATCCTCATTCAAGAAACACTTTATTCCATGTTCAATTATAAATATATTATTGTTGTTTATGGTTCTTATTTGCACCCCAAAATGACCAGAGCGGGTTTGGTTCTGATAAGCGATTAATTGATTGTAAATCGTTTCTAACTTTTTCTTTGATAGTTTGTTATTAGTTATAAGCATTTCCATCTGCTTCAAGGATTCCTCAACAATAGATTTCATTTCTTTGGTTATGTTTTTATCAATTTTACAAGCCTTGTAAGTCCTACAACAGAGAAATTTTGCAAAGTTGTGCCTTGCATCAGGGTTTTTGCATAACTTTTTTAGAACAAGAAGTCTGGTTATTGAAAAATAGGTTTCACCATGCTGCAAATCAACTTCTATTTGCTTCAGTTTTTGAAGGCCTTTAATGGCTGACTTTTTATATTCTTCCATTTCCCTTTACCCTTTTCATTTTGTTTGTTTTTATTTGGGCTTCCAATCCCTCCTCCACTTTTTAAAGTTTGGCATCTCCTTATTCACCTTCGCAATATCAAACTTTGAAGGATTATATCCTCTGCCGAGTCATCTTTTTGTAATATCATAATCCCGATGGTTCTTGTCCTTTATAATTTCAAGAATACTATAACAATAGTTCGGTAATTTTTTAGAGTCGTTATTAACAAAGATATGTATAAAAATTTATGGG
>CAISYK010000452.1 GCA_903889605.1 uncultured Bacteroidota bacterium | reverse complement strand
CCAGCCAAGCAATGTATAATAAGTCTTATTTTTTGTTTTCTTGGTAATAATTTTATAATACAGCATTCCAAACCACTTTTTATTGTCGCTTATATAAAATTCCGGATTTTTAATTTCAGATGATTTATCTATTAATGGATATAACTGCATCGTTTCAGTTCTTTCCTTTTTGAATAATCCTGTTTTTTTTATTTGGACATGTTTGTTCTGAATAAATCCAAAATATTCCTGAGTGCCGTCATTATATGGCACATTCCAATTTATGATCCTAAATGTTTTGTCGGGCGGCGATAACCTTGCAATATCATTCAATGAGTCGAATGAATAATCAAAGGAGTTAGCTTTGTTTAATACCGATTCGAAAGCAATAAGCAATTGATGATTATATTTTTGTTTATCCAAATCCGATACTGAATTATATAACTTTTTGCAGATAATCTTTAAAGTATCGTTGTATAAATCAAACGCATGATTTCTCTCACCGCTCGTTTGTGCAGCGGCTTTTAACGAAAATAAAAATAAAAATATAAAGCTTAGTTTTTTCATCCGAGCAAAATGTCCCCTAATCTACCACAAAGTGTATGTTTCTTCTCCAAAGAAAGCATTATAATATAATCGTCTTGCGGTCTCAACCTTCACTCCTGGGCGACATTGAGGAGCTTGGAGTTATTTGTTTTAAATATGCAAAGTTTCTTTTTTTTTCAATAATTCTTCTTTGATCTCAACCATGTTGCCATCATTAACACAACAGTTAACGGGACAAACAGCAGAACATTGCGGCTCATCATGAAAACCTGCACATTCAGTACATTTATCAGCCACTATATAATAAATATCCATTGAATACGGAATTTGCGGGGCATCTGCATCACAAGTCAATCCGCTTTTTGAAGTAAACAATCCTTTTAAAGAAGTTCCATCAGAAAAACGCCATTCATTACCGCCTTCATATATTGCACTATTCGGACATTCAGTTTCACATGCGCCGCAATTAATGCACTCCTCAGTAATTTTAAACGCCATTATAGTCTTAACTTTTTGTTAGTTTTGTAAAAAAAATATATTACAAATATACTAATTTAGAAAACAGATCTAAAGCGTGCCCGGGATATCAAAGGTTTGAGAGTCTTGAGATTTTGTAAAATATATAAATGGAGAGTTGCAGCAATAAAATGAAGCATTTTAGTAAATAAACAAATCTACAACTAAGCAAAATGAAAATAGAGGAGCGAATTAAGGCCTTTGCAAAGCTTGGTGCATTCCTGGAACAGTTTTCAGAGACTGGAATAAAACAACCTGATAACGAACTCAACTCTGCATTCTTCGATAATTTTAATGAGCTGATATGCTCAGTGCATTTTAATAACGGATGGTTTACTGAAAATAATGTAAGGCACGCTATTGGCGCCATTGCTTCAAACTTAAATCATGAACTGCTCTTAGACTGGCTTTCACCTTATATAAAAATCCTGCATGTTAAAAAACAGCCAAGAAACGCTGCAGTAATAATGGCTGGAAACATTCCGCTGGCTGGGTTCCATGATATGTTAAGCGTCCTGATGTCAGGAAATAAATTTGCCGGCAAGTTATCTTCAGAGGATAAGCTCTTATTACCTGCGATTGCAAAAATATTAGTTTCCATTGAGCCTGAGTTTATAAATTACATTGAATTTACAGAAGGGCAGCTAAAAAATATTGAAGCTGTAATTGCAACAGGAAGCAATAATTCGGCGCGGTATTTCGAATATTATTTTGGGAAGTATCCTCATATTATACGCAGGAACCGAAACTCCGCGGCTGTATTATCAGGCAATGAAACTCGAGAAGAATTAAGCCTTTTAGGAAAAGACATTTTCCAATATTTTGGATTGGGATGCCGCAATGTTTCAAAATTATTTGTACCTAAAAACTATAAATTCGATTTGTTTTACGAATCGATTTTTGACTTTCAATATATTGTAAACAATAATAAATACGGCAATAATTATGATTATAACAGAACTGTTTATTTGATGAGTAATAATGCTTCATTATTAGATAATAATTTTCTGTTAATGAAAGAAGATGCAAGCTATTCATCGCCAATTGGTGTATTATTTTACGAGTATTATGATGATATTGAAACTTTAAATCAACGGCTTTGGGATGACAAAGAGCTGATACAATGCATTGTTTCAAATGTTTCAGATATAAAGAATGCTGCATCATTTGGAGAAGCACAATGCCCAAAAACAGCTGATTATGCTGACGGCATTGATACAATGAAATTTTTGACAGAGTTGTAAAAAAATATTTTTCAATTTTAAAACATCTTATTTTTAATTGTAACTTGCGTTCCTATAAAAAACTATTTTTAGCTTTTGAACAGCCCCTTACTAAATTTGTTAAAATAATTAGATGAAAAATTTTAGCATGAGATATTTAGTTCCCTTAAATCTTATAGGGGAAATATTAATAGTAAATATTATTTTATTAATCGCATTTTTTTCTTCAAGAGAATTAATAGTTTTTGACATTCTTGTTTTCTCAAGTGTTACATGGTTTTTAAGCACTTTCTTTACTAAATTTTATTATACAAATAGAGCTTCTGGAATATTAACTAATATTTTGAATTTATGCACTTTATTTGTGCTCAATGCCTTGATGTTTTATACCTTTATAGGTTTTTTTCATAAGAATCATTTTTCAGATATCCAAATTTTGAACTATTTCCTATGGCTGTTTGTATCTCTAATGTTATGGAGAATATCAGTTTTTTATATTCT
>CAISYK010000451.1 GCA_903889605.1 uncultured Bacteroidota bacterium | reverse complement strand
TGTAATTCCGAACCTTGCCATAAGAGTTAATATATTAGCCAGATATACAAAATTATTTGCAATTTAGTCAATATATTAACTAACAATTCAAAATTTAACTTTATTGAAAAATAATTCTTCATATAAACATATTGGCTGAAGAATCAAGTTCCAGAAATCTTAATTTCCAATGCACCTTTTTCAATTATTGAGATGATTGATTGTGTATTTTTTTGGCAAAATATATATTGTCAATGTATAATAAGTTTCTCCCACAAAAAAATAAAAATACGAGAAGCAAACAAAGCTCTTTATAAATATCCTTTTCGGTCATTTGAATGATAAAAATATAATACAACTTTAGCTTTTTCAAATAATTGTTATATTTTTGTATTATAGTCTGAAATATCATTGTTATTAATAAATCTTAACTCTGTATCATGAAAAAAATCTATACTTTTTTATTACTAACATCCTCTCTATTTTCTTTTGCCCAGGTTGGGCCAACTATAGAAGGAACGTATTTACCTGTGAGGGGGTCTTCGATAAGAGAAGTTTGGGAAAACACCTATAATAATACTCTTGCAATACCAGATAGCGGTGAAAATAAGGTTTGGAATTATTATGGTCAATTTTCTAATTCTCCGGATACATTTCAAATAAAAACGTTTCATCCTGACTCTTCCATGTTTGGTCGTAATTACCATCAGTATTTTCCAACAGCCACTCACGCATCTTTTTTAAGGTCACCTTTAAATAATTTAACGGATTCACTCTTTTCTTATTTTATTATTGATGCCGATGGTCTTCACATGCTCGGAGGATTTAACATAAAGACCCCAACAGCTGACAATGCCGCATTTGATACGACTATTATAATAACTCCCTCAGAGTATATGTCAGCGCCTTCCTTTAAATTTCAAGACGTGAAATATGACACAACACATTATGTTACTTATGGAAAATTCGGCAATACTCCTATCAAGATTAAAGGAACACAGTATAAAAAAATGACAGGTTACAGTTACGGCAGATTAATAATGCCTGATAGTACAGTCTATGATAATGTATTACTTGCAAAGCAAGCTGTGCATGCTTATGATAGTATTTTCCCACCAGGTTTTACTACTCCTTTCACTATAGACTCTTCGAATCATTATATAGACTATAATTTCTGCAGAAATAACACCTTTGGATCAGCCTACCTAATGTATATTCATGTAAATTATCAAAATACTTTATCTAGTTTTGGCTGGTACACATTACCTATTGATTACGGTTATATTTCAGGTACCGTATATGATTCATTAATAAATCCGCATAAAGTGACTCATGGTGAAGCATTTCTTTACAGAGAACATTCAAATTTTTCAAAAAATGATATTTTGGATAAATCGCCTATAGATACAAGCGGAAATTACCGGTTTGATAGTATCCCTTATGGCGAATACAGAGTATCTGTACGCCCTGATTTATCTTTTTATCCCAATGCTTTAACTACCTATTTTGGAGATACTACCAACGGGAATGACGCTGCTTCCATAAGCACTTTACATCCGACATTCTTTGTAACTAACCATGACTCACCGGAAAATAATATACACCTGCAGTATCACACTGATTCAGTTGGTTACGGAACTATTACAGGCAGCCTTGACTTAAATCTTGGCTTTGGAATAGCTGGGAGCCCGAATGTTGGGAATGGCATCCGAAGTAATCCAATACCTGGAATAGATGTTATTGTAAAAAAGAAACCTGGAGGAATTGTAAAGCGGGAAGTAAAAACTGGCCTTGGAGGTTTATTTACTTTGTCTGATTTGAGTGATGGTCATTATGATTTGTTTGTTGATATTCCGGGGTTGTTTATGGACTCTACTTATGAGTTTACAATTTCAGGAGGAACACTTGTAAATTGCCTCGACTTCACTTCAGGAAAGGATTCAATACATCCGACCTGTAATGGAACAGTTAATTTACATGATCAGTTTAAAAATAATGATTTATTGGATGTGTTTCCTAATCCTTATTCATCATATACAACTATTAAAATGAATATTACAGAACCTTGTAATGTCCTTTTAGAAGTTTATAATTTACTTGGAGAGAAAATACAAACAATAGAAAAATGCCCAAAACAACCGGGAATTTATTCATATAATTTTAATGCCAAAAGTTTAAGTTATTCTTCAGGCATATACTTTGTGAAGCTCAGCACTGGGAATAAAACAAGTGTATTGAAAATAATAGAACAATAAAATTTATTTTTAAATTA
>CAISYK010000450.1 GCA_903889605.1 uncultured Bacteroidota bacterium | reverse complement strand
CGATCTAGTGAATCCTTTGGTTTCTGTATTGAACCTTTTTTGCCCCAAGTCGCTGGATTATCAACATATTTACTCCATAACTGATTTGCCAGAACAAACATTTTTTCATGTAATTCTTTTTTATGTTCCAATGCCTTTTCATAGATTTGATCAACAGTGTAACCAGATTGAATATCAAATTCAAACTTTTTGGCATATAGCTCTTTTCCTAAACGAAAACTGCGTGGTGTTTTATTATCAAGGTTTTTCAGCCATGCCGCATAGTCTTTAATAGATTTTACAGATTCTCTTGCATTGGCTTCCATCATCTGTTTTTCATGCTCGCCAAAATGCACTTTATTTAGTGCTTCATGGAAATCTTTTTCGAATACTGATATGCCGCCGAGATTTTGGTCAATAGCTAATTGCGTATGTTCAATGGTTGGGTTTTTAATATTCTTTTTTGCCGCTTCATAATAAGCAGGAATGTTAGCCATCCTCAAATTAAAATTACGCAGACGTACATCTAATGAATCATAGCTGCCGTTTAGGATTTCAGCGAAAGCGCCTGAAACATTATATTCAGAAGGGTTCCATTCGTATGATTTCTGCTCATTAACAACCCATTCAGCGGATTTGAGCTGATTCTCAATCATGTAATAATCGGTTATATTATTATCTGACAAATCAGCTAAATCATAGGTTTTAAGTGAATCTAAATTTGCTTTAGAAAAAGCTGATTCCTTTGCCCTTGAGGCATCGTTTGGTACAACCAGTATGCTGTCAAATTTATGATATCCCTGACTGCTGGCCCAGCCTGGATAAACTTTCCACAAATTTTCAATAAAATTGTTTTTATATGCGTCAAATTGCGGATTCATATCGACATTAGTTTTGTTTTCTTGTTTATTTACTGTGTTGCTGCATGCAGCAAGAGTCAGGCATAAAATAGCAGATATATATTTGTTTTCCATTGTTTTGTTTTTCATTTTAGGCATATAAAGGTAAAATAAAAATAGAAACTGTATTTTATTTATTTCAGTCAAATGAATTTTGCTGCAAGATGACATGAATTATAATTATTTATAACTTCGGCCATATTCCCTATTTGTTGTTTTCAATATTTTCAGCATAGGAAATGAATAAAAAGGTATAATCATTCTCATAAATTTATCTATTTTTATGCTCTTAAAAATTCGAACGATGTCAAAAAATTTATTCCCAATGATTTTACTTTCTGTTTTTGCATCATGCGGCAGCAATGAAAAAAAAGAGCAAACAAAATTAACATATCCTGCAACCCGCAAAGTTGATACTGTTGATACTTATTTCGGAAATAAGATTGCAGATCCATACCGCTGGCTGGAAGATGATAAATCAACTGAAACAGGAGAATGGGTAAAAGCTGAAAATGCTGTCACATATGATTATTTATCTAAAATTCCTTTCCGTGATAAAATTAAAGAACGCTTAACCAAAATTTGGAACTTTGAAAAACGCAGTGCGCCGTTCAAAAAAAAGAATTATTATTTTTTCTATAAAAATGACGGCATCCAAAACCAAAGTGTATTATATGTGCAGTCAGGTTTAAGCGGAACACCGAAAGTAATATTAGACCCAAACACACTGGCAGCCGACGGTACAGTTTCCTTAGATCAGTTAGCAATCAGCAAGGATGCAAAGTATTTGGCCTACAGCATTAACCGCGCAGGCAGCGATTGGAGTGAAATTTATGTGATGGAGATTGAAAGCGGTAAAAAACTTGCAGATGAAATAAAATGGGTTAAATTTTCCGGAATTGCCTGGAACGGTGATGGATTCTATTATAGTGCTTATGGTACTCCCAAAGCAGGAGGAAGTGAATTATCAAATAAAAATGAATATCATAAGGTGTTTTTTCATAAAGTTGGAGATATCCAAAGTAAAGACGCTTTGGTTTATGAAGATAAAAAAAAATCCGCTGCGGAATTTTTCGGCTGCAACAACTGAAGATCAGAAATTATTATTGGTTTATGGTTCGGAATCTACCAGCGGCAGTTCGCTTTTGGTAAAGGAATTAGACAAACCAAATTCAGCATTCATTTCAATTGTTGACAATTTTGAGAACAACTATAGTGTAATTCATAATGAAGGGAATAATCTTTTTGTTGTAACTGATAAGGGCGCACCAAAATATCAATTATTGGAAACTGATATTAATGGTGAATCCGAATACAATAATAGACATAAAGTATGGATGATGAGTCCCCACTTGGCTGGTGCGGTTTTTCCAGCATACCAAAAGTGGAAAAAAATTATTCCGGAATCCGACGATTTGTTAGAAAGCGTTTCAATTTGTAATAAAAAATTCGTTGCTAAATATTTGAAAGATGTTACCTCTCGTTTGTATGTGTTTGATATGAATGGTAAAAAAGAAAATGAAATCATATTGCCCGGAATCTGCAAAGTAGATGCTTTTGACAGTGATAAAGATGACAGCCTTGCTTTCTTCTCATATAACACTTTTACAGCGCCTGCTGTAATATACAAATACAATATGCTGAATAATAAAATGGATGTTTGGTTTAAATCAGAAATTGATTTTAAATCTGATGACTATGAAACTAAACAAGTATTTTATGCAAGTAAGGATGGAACAAAAATCCCAATGTTTATCACACATAAAAAAGGAATTGTATTGGATGGAAATAATCCTTGTTTTTTGTTTGGCTATGGTGGTTTTAACTCTTACTATTCACCAGAATTCAGGATTGACCGAGCTTTATTCCTTGAGAATGGCGGTGTATATGCTGTTCCCGGATTGCGGGGAGGCGGTGATTATGGTGAAGACTGGCATAAGGCTGGTATCAAATGTTTGAAGCAGAATGTTTTTGATGATTTTATTGCTGCTGCAGACTATTTGGTTAAAGAAAAATACACATCACATGAAAAACTAGCTATCCACGGACGTTCTAATGGCGGCCTGTTAATTGGTGCTGTTATGACACAGCGCCCGGACCTTGCGAAAGTTGCAATTCCAACTGTTGGTGTGATGGATATGCTGCGCTACCATAAATTTACTATCGGCTGGGCATGGGCTTCGGACTACGGCACAAGCGACAGCTTAAATTATTTTAACTGCCTTATAAAATACTCTCCACTGCATAATATAAAAGAAACTGAATACCCTGCAGCCCTTGTTACAACGGGCGATCATGATGACCGCGTGGTGCCTGCACATTCATTCAAATTTATTGCGACGCTGCAGGAAAAACAAAAAGGAAGCAACCCTGTCTTAGTTCGTATTGATACAAATGCTGGTCATGGGGCAGGTAAACCTACATCAAAACAGATTGATGAATACAGCGATATCTGGAGTTTTGTATTTTATAATTTGGGAATGAAGTATTAACAGACGTTCCGGAATTTATTTATGGTTTTTTAAAGCTGTGCATTAAGGCGATAATAAAGAATAATTTAATTTGGGCGTTCCCATTTCTTAAAAAAGAAATGGGCGGGCTTTTCGCTTCAATCTTTTCTAAAAAGAAAAGGATTTCCGCTGCAATCCCTAACGCAGAATCAAAAGTTCTTGTATTTTACAATTTGTAAGCAATTTAAATTCTTACGCCGATCAAAAGTATATCATCCACTTGTTCAATATTTCCTTTCCAATCATTAATTGTTTTATCTATTATAATTTTCTGTTCATTCATTGGCTTGCTGCTGTTGGCTAATAATAATTCCTTCAGCTGTTTATATTTGAATTTCTTTCCTTTTGGTCCGCCAAACTGGTCGGCATAACCATCAGTGAATGTATAAACTATGTCGCCCTTGCGTAATCCAATTGTATTTAATTTAAAAGGTTTTAACTCTCCGTAATAATTGCCTACCGGCATTTTGTCGGGTTTAAATTCTATAATTTCATTGTTTCTAATAATCCATAATGGATTGTTGGCGGCCGAAAAACGCAGCCAGTAACCCTTAAAATCATACATACAAACTACTGCATCCATGCCGTCTTTACTTTCCAGTTCGGCACCTTCAGGATTTAATGAATGAATGATCTGATTACGGACGTAATCTAATATTTTTTCCGGGGAGTCTATATGTTTTCCCATAACGGCTTCATTTAAAAACGAGATATTCAGCAAACTCATAAACGCTCCTGGCACTCCATGTCCGGTGCAGTCAGCTGTTACCATTACAAATTTGTTATTAATAATATTTGCCCAGTAAAAGTCGCCGCTTACAATATCCTTTGGCTGAAAGAAAACAAAATATTCCGGGAGGTTCTCATTTAAAAAATCCTGATTTGCTAGTAATGCATATTGAATTTGTTTTGCATAAATGATACTATCTGTTATGCCTTTATTCTTTTCTTCAATAATTAATTTTTGATTGCTTATTTCTGCTTTCTGTTTTTCTAAAATTAAATTCGCTTTTTGTTTGATTTTATACCTGTTGAATAATAGTAATATAAGCAGCAGCAGCAAAACAATCCCCCCGAGCGATGAATATAATTTTAATCTCTGTCTGTTAAATGCTGTCTCTTTTAATGCTTTATCTGTTTCTAAAAATTTGATATTACTTTCTTTTTTTTCAGTTTCATAATTTACATTTAACTCGTTGAGTTGTTTTATGCTTTTATTATTGAATATACTATCGTGGGTATTAAAATATTGTTTATAATAATCAAGAGATTTATCATAATTCTTAGCTGACTCATAAACCAAGGAAAGGCTGTGATAACAAGCACTTTCAATG
>CAISYK010000449.1 GCA_903889605.1 uncultured Bacteroidota bacterium | reverse complement strand
GCATTCGACCAGGTTGTTTTGATTTTCAAGAAGTTCATGCTGCTATGATTTTAGTTTGATTATATTGTATTGATGTTATTTTCTAAAGCAAATAACTTATCTATTTGAAATCAAGTTTCATTGCCAATAGTTTTGATATTTCTTCATGCTTATCGTAAACCATTAAATGTTCTCCGCCTTCAACAACATAGTCGGGCTTCAAAAACGTTATTGGAAACGCCTTGTCATCTGTGCCGTGGATATGAAATAAATTTTCAGCTTTTGCTGCATTTTTCCAGGTTGTGATTTTTTCAAAAGCCCATATCAAAAAATCACTATCAGAATCATTTAAAATTTGTTGGAAAAGAGTTTTTTCTTCAGTTGATTTTGCCCCAAAAAACCAATGATACATCGGGTTGGATGATTTCAGGAAACTTGAAGGAATAAAGGGGTTAGACAAAAATGGACCTGAAAAATTGAAATACCAAGGTAATTGCGAACTTGTAGAAACACTTGAAATAATTATTATCTGTTTTGGCTTAATAATTTTAGAAAGCTCTGTGGCGACAATTCCACCGAAAGAAAGACCAACAAGTTGAAACGGTTCATTAGTGTTTATTGCCGAAGAAAGACGTTTTACATAACTTTCAATGCTTTCATTTTGCAGATTAGGAATCCATTCAATGTGAACTATTTTAAAATGTTCCGGAAGTTTGAGTTTTGCAAAAATTCTTTTATCAGCGCCTAAACCGCTTAAAAAATATGTTGTCATAAATAATTGTGCTTTTTTGTTAAAGATACCTATAAATGGAGGAAGAACCTATTCCGGTCTGACATATTTAAATTTTTGACGGTAACTCAAGGAAATCGGATTCAAGTTATTTCACTTAGCCTCCTTTCTAATTAAATTTATTGTGACACTATATTTTCCCTTTCCAATTTTCTAATGTTTAATCTAGGATAAATTTCAATGCATGGAATAAAAAAAGACCTCAAAATATTTTGAGGTCTTAATTTTGTTATTTGATTTCAGGAGTCTTTATAAAACTTCCTTTCTAAATATTTTATTATCTGAATTTACTTAGTGTTTATGTTCTCCGCAGGTTTTCGTTGTGCCTTCATGTTCTTTACAGCAGCTTTTGCCGGCAGTGTTTCCTCCAGCAGGACATGTTTTTTGGCATTCATCTCCGCATGCTTTCATGCAAGCTTCATGACATTCACCTTTGCATCCCATTTCACATTTTATACCATGAGCTTTGCATTTATCCATACAGTTTTGAGAACAAACACCCATTCCTGCATGCTCCATACACATTGCTTTTTTTTCTGGTGAGCATTTCATTGAATCGCAATAAGCAGCACATTGTTCTTTGGTCATGTTCACTACTTTATTCATGTCGCAAGTCATTTCAGATTCACCATGTTTGCAGCAGCCTTTCATCATATTTTCACTTCCTTCATTCATTGCACCCATGCCGCATTCTGTTTTCGCTACGCAGCTATCACCTTCTTTTTCAGAAGAAACTACTGCAATGTAAGGCGCAATAACCAATGAAACAATCGACATCAATTTAATAAGGATATTCATTGAAGGACCGGATGTATC
>CAISYK010000448.1 GCA_903889605.1 uncultured Bacteroidota bacterium | reverse complement strand
TTTGTTTTTTTTGAATTACTGACAGTATGGACAGACACTAATTAGCCTATGAAATATATTTCCACCTGCATTTTTATTTTTTGGGCAGTACTATTTTCCTCCTTTGCCCAGGTTTCAACCACCTTTATGCGGATGGCAAGTGCACCTGGTATGAACGGAGGGCTTTCCCTTGCAGAAACAAGTGATGGTGGCTTTGTTGGAACAGGGCAACAACAGGCTGGCAGCGCAGGGGGCTGCGATGTTTATGTTTATAAGGTGAACAGCTGCGGTTATCTTCAATGGGAAAAACTTTTTGGTGGTGCTGCAGATGACGGCGGAAAGTATGTTCAGCAAACTGCCGATGGTGGCTACATTGTAACAGGGATATACGTCAACAACCCTGCTTATATCTTATTATTAAAACTAGATGCTTCCGGCAATCTGCAGTGGTCCGAAACTTATAACGTTGGCTACGGTCTGTTTGTGCAGCAAACAAATGATGGCGGTTTTATTTTATCAGGGTTTTCAGCAACCGGGCTTGGTTTTGGCGGAAACGATATTGTATTGATAAAAGCAGATGCCAATGGTAATACACAGTGGAAAAAAATTTATGGAGGAGCTGGCGATGAATGGGGCGACTATGTGGAGCAAACCAAAGATGGAGGGTATATCGTAGCTGGATATACAACCAGCTATGGAGCTGGTAGTGCCGATCTTTTTTTACTGAAAGTGGATAGTCTTGGAACTAAACAATGGGACAAAATGTATGGTGGCGCTGGAGGCGACGGAAATAGTTCATGGGGGGTATCCGGACAAGCAACATCCGATGGCGGATACATGCTTTGCGGAAACACAAACAGCTATGGATCTGGAAGTAATGATATACTGATGATAAAAACGGATAACCTTGGTAATCCGCAATGGGCAAAAGCATACGGAGGAACCGATGATGACCAGCCCCGCTTTGCTCATCAAACAAGCGATAAGGGGTTTATCATTTGTGGTTACACTAAAAGTTTTGGGTTTGGAGATCTGGACGCTTATTTAATAAAAACAGATAGTCTTGGTACTCTCAGATGGTCAAAAGCATACGGAGGCTCAATGTATGACAAAGCCGAAATGGTGCGCGAAACTCCCGATAAAGGATACGTACTCTCCATGATTACAAATAATTTTGGTGCAGATTATTTTGATCCTATTTTTATGAAAACGGATAGCATGGGTGTAGTTGGATGTAATGAAGCAAATTGCGCCACCATTGTTTCAAACGTAAATACCGCAGTTGGTGCCGGATTACAGGAAATGGTCCCCGCTATCGCTACAACAAATACCCCGCTGATTACAAACAATTACTCCGCTGCAAATAATTTTATTTGCCTGCATTGCGGCATCGTGCCTACATTCGCTGTAAGTAATACAACAGCCTGCATTGGTAATACAAATTATTTTTATAACACCACAGGTGCCGGCAAAGCATGTACGGAATGGTTTGTAAATGGCGTTTCCAATGGTTACCAGGATACCTTATCTATTGTATTTTCTGTTCCCGGGCAGCAAAGAGTGCAACTGGTTGCTTCCTGCGGGAATTCAACAGATACTGTAACTGTTGCCCTAAGCATTTTATCATACAATGCTCCAGCTGCAGCTTTCAACAATACTACTGTATGCAGCGGCAACGCAACTGTGTTTACAGATTTATCCACTTTTTCAACCGACCCCATCAGCAATTGGTCATGGAATTTCGGAAACGGAAGCCCGGTAAACACAAGTCAGAACCCTGGTTATAATTATCCCGCGCCGGGCACTTATAGTGCATTGTTAACTGTTACAACCGTTCATGGCTGCATTGACACTTCTGTGCACAGCGTTACTATACATTCTAAGCCGAATGCTCAATTTGACACTGCTGTAGTCTGCAGAGGAGACACGGTTCAATTTATTGATTTATCAACTATTGCCCTCCCCGATTTGATTCAATCATGGATCTGGAACTTTGGTGACGGCAGTCCGGTTAATAATAGTCAGAATCCAATACATAGTTACATTCCGCCAAATACTTACAATGTATCATTGATTTTGGTTTCTAATTTCGGCTGCAGGGATACTGTTACAAACTCAATTACAGTAAATCCAGCTTTAACTGCTACAGCCGGATTTGGAAATGACACCTTATGCACCGGAGGGAGTATTTTACTCGGAGGCAGTCCTACAGCGACGGGCGGACTTCTTCCGTATACCTATTCATGGTCACCAGCTGCCGGGTTGAGCAGTTCCTCTATTGCAAACCCTATCGCTGCAGTGACAGCTAATATTCGTTATAAAGTCACTATTACTGATGGAACAGGATGCCAGGTTATTGATTCGGTTTTTGTGGTATATAATTCGTCCGGTCCAAACGCGTCTGCCGGTTTTGGAAATGACACTCTATGTTCCGCAGGGACTATAATCCTAGGAGGAGCTCCCACAGCTTCCGGAGGAATTAGTCCTTATACTTATTCATGGTGGCCTGTTACCGGGCTGAATAATCCTGCATCAGCAAATCCCACAACTACCATTTCAACAAATATTACTTATGTTCTTACTATTACCGATGGCGGCGGCTGCAAGGATATTGATTCGGTTTTTGTTCAGCATACTTCAGCTGGCCCTTTTGCTGATGCAGGCTTTGGCAGCAATGTATTATGCACCGGCGGAACAATTCTGCTCGGAGGCTCTCCAACAGGTTCCGGAGGAACAGGCCCATATACTTATTCCTGGATTCCTAGTGCTGGTATAAATAATACTGCATCCTCAAATCCTACCGCCGCTATAACTGCGAATAGTGTTTATGTTGTTATTGTTACTGATGCAGCCGGCTGTCAGAATATTGATTCCGTTTCATTAACTTATAATTCGAATGGGCCTTTTGCTGATGCTGGATTTGGGAACAATACCTTATGCACCGGCGGAACAATTTTGCTCGGCGGAGCTCCGACTGCATCAGGCGGCACGTCTCCATATTCATTTTTATGGACACCAGGTGCAGGTTTGAATAATATCAGTTCCTCTAACCCCACAGCCACAATAACATCAAATACTTTTTATGCTGTAATTGTTACAGATGGTGCCGGATGTCAGAATATTGATTCAGTTCATCTTTTATACAATTCCGCAGGGCCTTTTGCTGACGCAGGGTTTGGAAATAACACCTTATGCACAGGCGGAACAGCAATGCTGGGCGGAGCACCTACTGGAACAGGCGGCATTTCTCCTTACACGTTTTCATGGATGCCTGGAACAGGCTTAAACAGCATCGTTTCCTCTAACCCAACAGCAACGGTAACAGGTAATGCTGTCTATTCTGTTATTGTCACTGACGGTGCAGGCTGCCAAAACATTGATTCTGTTCATATATTATTTAATTCAACTGGCCCTTATGCTGATGCAGGATTTGGAAATGATACATTATGCACAGGAGGTACTATTCTGCTTGGAGGCACTCCTACGGGAACAGGGGGAACTTCCCCTTATACTTATTCCTGGATTCCGGCTGCCGGATTAAACAATATCACATCTTCTAACCCAACAGCAACAATAACCGCAAATGCTTTTTATGCTGTCATTGTTACTGATGGTGCAGGCTGTCAGAATATTGATTCCGTTCACCTTTTATATAATTCCACAGGCCCATACGCTGATGCCGGATTTGGAAACAACACGTTATGCACTGGCGGAACTATCCTATTGGGAGGCAATCCCACAGGAACAGGCGGAACATCACCTTATACATTTTTATGGACACCAGGGGCCGGGTTAAATAATATAATTTCCTCTAATCCTACTGCCACTATTACAGCAAATGCTTTCTATGCTGTTATTATTACTGATGGTGCCGGCTGTCAGAATATTGATTCAGTCCACCTAATATATAATTCAACAGGCCCTTATGCTGATGCTGGATTTGGAAACAACACTTTATGCACAGGCGGAACAGTTCTTTTGGGAGGTGCTCCAACAGGAACTGGCGGCGTTTCACCTTATACGTATTCATGGATGCCGGGAACCGGATTAAACAATGCAATTACGTCAAATCCAACTGCTGTAATGACCTCTAACAGCGCATATGCTGTTATTGTAACTGATGCAGGCGGCTGCCAGAATATTGATTCTGTTTTTGTAACCTTTAATCCTTTAGGACCATGGGCTGATGCAGGATTTGGAAATGACACTTTGTGCACAGGCGGAACTATTCTTTTGGGCGGAGCTCCGACAGCAGCCGGTGGTACAGCACCATATAATTATTTATGGGCACCGGCCGCAGGGTTAAACAATACGGCATCACCGAATCCAACAGCAACTATAACAGCTAATAGTACTTACTATGTTATCCTAAATGATAGTACAGGCTGTGAGGATATTGATACTGTAGTTATTTTATACAATTTGAACGGGCCTTTTGCTGATGCAGGATTTGGAAGCAATACCTTATGCACAGGCGGAACGGTTCTTTTGGGAGGTAATCCCACAGGAACAGGCGGAACATCACCATATTCATATTTCTGGATCCCAAGTGCCGGTTTAAATAATACAGCATTTTCCAACCCAACAGCTTCAATAACTGCAAATGCTTTTTATGCTGTTATTGTAACCGACGCGGAGGGCTGCCAAAACATTGATTCGGTTCACATTTTATACAATGCAAACGGACCGCATGCTGAAGCAGGATTTGGAAGTAATTCTTTATGTACAGGCGGGAACCTTCTCTTAGGAGGGACTCCAACTGTTACCGGAGGCATTGCTCCATACTCCTATTTATGGATACCTGCCGCCGGATTAAACAATACTTTAATTGCTAACCCTTTAGCTGTTGTAACAACTAATTTTAATTATGTTTTAATTGTTACTGACAATACCGGATGCCAGGACATAGATTCAGTGTCTGTTTTATACAATGCGTCAGGACCTTATGCGGAAGCAGGATTGGGCAGTAATGCGCATTGTTTTAGTGACCCCATTTTGCTTGGCGGAAATCCTTCAGGAAGCGGAGGAACCATGCCGTATACCTTTTCCTGGGTTGCAGCCTCAGGACTGAATAATCCTGGTTCAGCAAATCCAATGGCTCTTTCCGTAACATCAAATACTGTATATTATCTCACAATAACTGATGCCGCAGGATGCAGCAACTTAGATTCTGCAATTGTCAATATTTTAGGAACTGGACTGACGGCTAATTTCATTGCCAGCCCAAATCAGGGTATTGATCCGCTTTTAGTCCAGTTTACTAATCAGAGTTTAGGAACAGGGCTCACTTATCAATGGCTATTCGGCGATAACAGTTCGTCCGCTATTGAAAATCCAAATCATATATTATACAATAATGCAGATACCGCCTATAATTTTTTTATTACTTTAATTGCAACAGATACGAATGGGTGTATAGATACAGCTGCATTGGCAATAACTGTAGATCCAACAAATATAAATACCTATCCGAATGTTTTCACTCCTAACGGGGATAATGTTAATGATGTATTTAACTTTAATTTAGGTAATCTTAGGCTGGTTTCAGCCAGTATATTTAATAGATGGGGAGAAAAAATGTATGAATGGAGCACTGCTCTTTCAGGATGGGACGGAAGAACAATGGCCGGGACGCATGCTTCTACAGGAGTTTATTTCTATATACTAAATATGGAAGACAGCGAGAAAAAAGCTTATCAAAAGACAGGATCAATTCTTCTTGCCAGATAAAATATTATTACAATTCAGCAGCAGGAAATTTTCCAGTAGGCAATGCTGCATCAGCAGACAATTAAACAGAGCAGATAAGTCAGCAATTCAGCAACCAAAATATTTGCAATTGTAAAAATTGCTGAATAATATAAATTTTTATTCAAACCTCAAGGCATCAATAGGATCAAGTTTTGAAGCTTTAACAGCAGGATATAATCCGGCAAACAAACCAACGAACATGCAAAGGATAATTCCGCTGATGATCCAAACCCATGGAATAATAAATCCAACACCTAATTGGTAAGAAATAAGATTACCGATAGCCATTCCAAGAATAATTCCTAAAAGTCCGCCTATCTGGCATATAACAATTGCTTCCACTAAAAACTGTCCGCGGATTGCTTTTTTAGTTGCTCCAATAGCCTTTCTAATGCCGATTTCGCGGGTCCGCTCAGTAACTGAAACAAGCATAATATTCATTAGACCAATTGCGGCTCCCAGCAGTGTAATAACTCCTATAATTGTAGCTCCAGCTGTTGCTTTACCGATTAAACCAATAAGCATATTTGCCAGGTTATCGCTTTTTGTTATTTCAAAATTATTATCATCACCAATGCGGACCTTTCTTATAACCCTGAATGTGCCTATTGCTTCATTAATAGCAGCATCCATTTGCTGAGAATTAGCAGTAAGTACATTTATTGTGAATGTCATATTAGGCTGTGAAAAATACTGACGAACATTGTTTAAAGTAAGTATGCCCACTTTGTCACCGCCAAAGCCAGAACTGTTGCCTTTTGATTTTAAGATGCCGATTACTTTGTATTTACCGCTTCCTATTGTAATAATTTTGTCAATAGGGTCATCTTTTTTAGTAAATAATGCATCAACCACATCTTTACCCAGTATTGCAACATGACTGCCGTAAATTACTTCCTGAGCGGAAAAATTTCGTCCGCGTTCGAGTTCATATCCGGCAGTAGACAAATAATTTTCATCACCGCCAAAGACCCGTATATTCGGATTTGTTTTTTTTGAAGCATATTTCATGGTTCCTGCACCGGATGCCTTTGTTGAAACGGATGGTGAAGCAGGAAATGAATAATCCCTGGTGAAACGCACAGCTTCATCATAAGTGATATTTTTGAAGTGTTTAGGTTTTTTTCCATCCTGGCCGATATGCAGGTTCATTTCACGATTACGGATTGTAAAAGTATTAGCCCCCATATTTGTAAAATTGCTGTTTATAGATGATTTAATAGCATCAATAGCAGTCAAAATCCCTACTAATGCCATGATTCCAATGGAAATAATTAAAACAGTAAGTGTAGTTCGTAAAAGCTGGGCACGAATTGAATCAAGTGATATTCTGATATTCTCTTTAATAAATGATGCCATGGAACGCAATTTGACAAATGATATCGCTAATGTTTATCAATGTGCCGGTTAAATAATTCAAACAGCCAAGATTCTTAATTCAGTAATTCTTCGTTTAAGAATACCCGGCACCGAACTGCAAAAATAGAAACAATTTGATTCATAATCTACTGAAAGCTTTTAGATTTCATGGCTTTTCAATCAAAAAATAAATTTCACCACTGAGATACTGGGATTATTCAGATTCACTAAATTTTATCTGTGTTTCTCCTTGAATTTAATACCATGGTATTTTTCCAAAATTCCCTTTTTATCAATTGATTGACGATTTAACTGAGCAGCATTGTTTTAGATATACGCAGTAAAGGTAATGGACTTACAGATATACTTACTGAAAGAAAGGTGTTAATTTAAAAACCTTTACAACATCAGTATAATAATCAACAGCAAGATTCTTAAAAGTTGATAATTTTTTACACAAATATGTCCTTACATCGCAGCAATAGCCTATCTTTGGTACTCAAAAAAAATAATCACATGAAAACAAGAACAATTACATTCACAAAGTATATCCTAACAGCTCTTATATGTTTGTTTATTTCTATTCAAACTTCATTTGCACAAAAAGCAAAAAAAACGCCAGCCAAAACTTCTGCTGCAAAACCTGCAGTTAAGTCTGCGGTTA
>CAISYK010000447.1 GCA_903889605.1 uncultured Bacteroidota bacterium | reverse complement strand
GTTTAAAAAATTATGTCGTTATTATTTTACCATTGACGCTCATGCCACGGCCTTTTATGTAAACCATTACCGTGAAATGTGGGATAATGATTCTATTGACAATAAAGGGTTGGCGATATGAAGTGGGAAAAGCTAAAGCTTAAAGATGTATGTGTGAAAGTTACAAAAGGCACAACACCGACTACATATGGCTTTCCATTTGTCGAGAGAGGAATCAATTATATAAAAGCTGAATCTATTTTAGAAGGTGGTGGAATACTACCAAATACCTTTGCATTTATAGATGAAGCAACCCATGAATATCTTAAACGGTCTATTCTCTGTGATAAAGACATCCTAATCTCAATCGCAGGAGCGAAACTTGGTAAATGTGGTTTTCTTACAGAACAATTTCTTCCTGCAAATACAAATCAAGCTGTTGGCATTGTGAGGATTGATGCAAATAAGGCTGAACCAAAATATGTATATTACAATTTTGTAAATAATCACACCTATCAACGGATTAACTCGCTTAACTCACAAGCTGCCCAACCAAACCTAAATTTAGGTCAGTTAGGAGAACTAGAATTTCAGTACCCTCCACTCTCCACCCAACGCAGCATTGCCTTTATCTTATCGGCTTATGATAATTTGATAGAGAACAATTTGAAGCGGATAAAGTTGGTAGAGGAGAAGGCTCAACTTCATTATAAGGAGTTAATTCAAGAAACAAATTTTACCAAGACTAAACGGGAAGAATGCATTAAAGACTGCCTTGCATTTTATATCGGTGGTGGATGGGGAGAAGACGAGTACAAAGAACCCTTCACTGAACCGGCTTATGTTATTAGGGGCACAGATATTCCTTATGCAAAAAAAGGAGAAATTAGCAGTGTGCCTTTCCGATATCACAAAGTATCAAATCTTGCTTCACGAAAAATGCAAGCAGGCGATATTGTGTTTGAGGTGTCTGGTGGTAGCAAAGGACAGCCCGTTGGTAGAAGTTTATTGATCACGGATAAATTACTTAGTCAATTTAAGCAACCTTCAATCTGTGCCAGTTTTTGTAAACTGTTACGCCCAAACGCAACTATAACACCTGAGCATTTGTATTTGTATTTGTTAGCAAGCCAAGAAAATGGAATAATTTCCCAATACGAAAAACATAGTGCCAGCAACATTGTCAATTATGGATTTGAAGAATTTATTGCAGAACAAAAAATCCTTATTCCAAAAGAAAGCGAACTGAAAGCATTCACTGAAAAAGTGAAACCCATCTTTATGCTTATAAGCTCACTTGGAGAGCAGAACAGTAAGTTGAAAGAGGCAAGAGATATATTATCACCCAAATTAATAAACGGACAAAAAGAAGTGTAAATTATGGCGGAATTAATAGAAAATATAGAAAACCCGAACTTCCGGCTCAAGGCGATTGCCGAGTTATTAGATGGTGATCATCACTTTTATATTCCATCGTACCAGCGAGGTTATCGTTGGGATAAAAATCAAGTTGATGATTTATTGAAAGATATTTGGGATTTTGCTAACAATTCAAAAAAAGGTGATTTCTATTGCTTGCAACC
>CAISYK010000446.1 GCA_903889605.1 uncultured Bacteroidota bacterium | reverse complement strand
TTTTAATTCTTTTATTTTTTTTAATGTTAAATCATCAGGGTTAGCCTCCAAGGTGATTTCTGCATCGGCATTTATTTTAAAATTCTTATTAAGTGTTTCAAAAACATCCATCAACTCTGTTTGAGAAAGAAGTGATGGTGTTCCTCCTCCGAAATAAATTGACATCACCTCATCTCCGTACTGAGATAAAGGTAATGAGGCTGGTGAAAAGTCTGAAGACCTGAAGTAATTTTTTTGCAATTCAATTTCTCTTTTCAGCGATTTCAAAAACGAATCTTTGTTTTTTAATGAAGTAGAAAAGTGAAAATCGCAGTAATGACAAGCTTGTCTGCAGAAAGGAATATGAATATATATGCCGGCCATTTTTTTTGTTTAATAATTTTACGATACGCAATTCATTTAATATATTTTTGATTTGCTAAGGTAATACATTTGTTGTTTTAAATAGGGGCTCTGTAAAATAAACAATTATAATAGGACAAAGCGAATATAAATAGTTTACAAAAAACACCGATAATATAATATTACACCTGTTTTTCTGTTTAACTTTGGGTTAAAATTTGTATTCGCTAATTGTTATTATCCTAATCTTATAAACAAGCATCATTATGAAAAAATCAATAGTATTAGCAGCTGCTGCATGTTTTGCAATTTCCATTTCCTTTTGTCAAAATGGGGAAAAGCTCCCGAATGAGAAAACTTCGAAAAGAAAATTTAGAGTTGCTGATGCTGCTGTTTTACCAGCTTTGGTTATTCAAAACAGTCCAATTGGTTCATTAAAAGACTTTCAAAAGATGAATCCAGAATCTGAATTATTAAAAGAAAACATGAATGGCTACTCATCTTCAAAAGGTATGATGGGATCATCCGGCACCCAAATTGGTATGGGAGGTTTTTCCGGCGCCTCATTTAATGCTGACCTTGGATTTGCTGTTGGAAATAATGATAATATTAATGATAAATCATCTGCTCAATTACGTGTTGGAATTTCTTATTGCGGAATAGGGATGTCAAATTTCATAAATAAGACAGATATAGTTCGGTACGATACACTAACCTCAAGCCAAACCGGACAAACAATTTATTCTGATTCGTTAATTCACCGCAGCTATAATATGAACTATAAATCTCAGCAGCTCAGAATTGATGTTTCAATCATTTATAGGACAAACACTGCTGCCAGATGGTCAATTTACGGCGGAATAGGGATTGAAGCCGGAGGTGCTGTATCGGCCTTTACAGACATTGATTATAGTGAATATATTACCATTGAACCTTCAAACTATACTTCCTCAAGCTATAGCAGCAGCCATGATCGTTCCGAAAGGTTTGTAAATAAAAACAGTTACGGATATGCCGTATATTTACCTATTGGAATTGATTTTAGAGTTGGAAACAAAAGTGAATTTTTTAAACAGCTTCATGTTTTTTATGAAGCCCGCCCTTTTATCAATTATACTTTTATCCCTGAATTAATTGGTATTACCGGCGGCGGTATAAAAAGCGGATTGGGATTAAGATTTACAATTTAATGGCTTGCTCCTATAGCGAAAGCCTGCATCCAAAGGCAAAATAGCCGAAATGTCCATCTTCAACTGAAAATAGTGAACGCATAAAAAACGGTACTGAAAATAAAAATTTTAGTCAATTATTTATTGTACCTTTCCATGGTAGTTTATTTGAGTTCGCAAAGACACGGATCAGGGAATTAACGAGGATTAAAATCAATAAACTTTTTGGATGGCCATTATAGGTTTTCCTTATACATAATTATATGACAGGACAAACTCTTATTTATAAGAAGCGAAAAATAAATTACCATTTACAAGGTGATGTTTCAAAAAAAACAATCGTTTTTATCCATGGTAATTCCTTAAGTTCTAAAACATTTGCAGAACAATTTAACGGAATTAAAAACATCCCGCTTCTGGCTATTGATCTGCCGGGACATGGTTTATCTGAACGACCGGCCGAGCCGGAAAAAACCTATTCAATTTTAGGATATATTGAAGTTTTAAAATTCGTACTTGCCGAACTAAAAATATCTGATTTTATTTTAGCAGGTCACTCTTTAGGCGGACACATCGCATTGGAGGCATCAAATGAATTATTGGGATTGAAGGGTTTAGTAATCTTCGGCACTCCTCCGCTGGGCATGCCTCCCGAAATGGATAAAGCTTTTTTACCAAATGCGGCCATGGCTTTTTTATTTCAGGATCAGATTACTGATATAGAAATCAACATATTATCAGAAGCCCTTACTAACAATGAGAATACTGAAAAGTTAAAGAGTGAAATACGCATTACTGATGGTAATGCGCGTTCATTTTTAGCCGCATCCATTCCTCAAGGACTTTTCAAAAACGAGATACAACTCACCGAAAATTTAAGTATACCAATCGCAATTTTGCATGGCGGTGGTGATGCTCTTATTAGTAAAGAATACATAAACGGATTAACTATTCCGACTTTATGGAAAAAGAAAATCCAAATAATAAATAACGCTGAACATTGTCCGCAGATTGAGCAGCCATCGGCATTTAATACAATACTAACAGATTTCTTCAATTCAATTTTATAATTATTTACAGACAATAAGAATATAACCAGCATTCTGTTTTTTTTATAATAAATTGAAAATGAACGACTTTTTTAATTCCTTAAGTAAGCAGCTTCAAAAAAGGCGTTTTGTTCCACGCTCTTTTTCCGCTGTATCAAACTTTCCTTTGGCGGTCGGACAAAGTTTATCCCAAATTCCGCATTAGAAAATAAAGAATTATTTTTGGGTCAAAATCCTAATGCGTAGCATTAGAAAAAAATCGTCTATGGAATTTGACATATCCTTTACCAGCAAAGAAATTACGCCATGGGGCGGAATGGTTTTTTTGA
>CAISYK010000445.1 GCA_903889605.1 uncultured Bacteroidota bacterium | reverse complement strand
TGTGGCTAAATCAAACCATGATGTAAATAATTTACCTATATCGCAGCATGACCTGAAATTTGATTTTTTAGGTTTAATTGCTTTTTATGATCCGCCAAAGAAAAATATTAAAGAAATACTAAGACAATTTTATGAAGCTGGCATTACCGTAAAAATGATAACAGGTGATCATTCCGAAACAGCTGCTGCAATAGCTGATCAAATACAACTCAAAAACAGTTCAAATGTTTTAACAGGGGCTGAAGTAATGAAACTTAATGAACAGCAGCTTTGTGAAAAAATTACTAACGTAAACATCTATGCCCGCATGTTTCCTGAGGCAAAATTGAAAGTGATTGAGGCATTAAAAAAAAATGGAGAAGTTGTAGCAATGACCGGTGACGGAGTAAATGACGGACCAGCTCTAAAGGCTGCTCATATTGGAATTGCAATGGGGCTGCGGGGAAGCGAGATTGCAAAAAAAGCAGCTTCACTTATTTTGATGGATGATGATTTAACTCACATGATAGAAGCTGTTGCATTAGGAAGAAGAATATACGAAAATTTAAAAAAGGCCATTCAGTATATCATTTCCATACATATTCCTATTATACTTATTGTGACCATTCCATTATTGGCATTCTGGAAATTCACTGATTTCTTTTCCCCCATCCATGTCATTTTTCTTGAGTTAATAATGGGGCCGACTTGTTCTATAATTTTTGAAAGAGAACCCATTGAACCGGACTCTATGCAAAAACAACCGCGAAAAATGAGTGCTTCTTTTTTTTCGCTTCGTGAATTATCATTTAGTATTATTCAGGGCTTATTTATTACAACGGCTTGCCTTAGTTTGGGTTATATTTTTATGAATAATAACAGCGGTGAGCCATTAGTCAGGACTATTATTTATACTACGCTTATATTTAGTAATCTTTTTCTTACCCTTGTTAACCGTTCGTTTCATTATTCAATATTCACAACCATTCGTTACAAAAACAACCTGCTTGCTGTTGTGCTGATCATGTCATTGATTGCTTTATATCTCTCCATTTACTTCAAGCCGATACAAACTGTTTTTCAATTCGAAGAATTAAATATTTCGGATTTGCTGCTTTGCCTTTCTGCGGCTTTTGTGGGCGTGATGTGGGCGGAACTATATAAATTATTGAAAAGAGGAAACATAAAAAACTATAAAGTTTAAAAAGTTCCAATCATAAATTCATACTCATAGTTCCCCTTGTATATATTCCAGCTCTTAAAACTGCGTTTCAATAATATCGAACGTAGTAAATAACTTGATTAGTGCTTTTGTAAAATGATATATCGAAAATCATTTTTTTTTCTGAACCTGCTCATTTATAAAATAGCGGTTATGATAGACCTTTGATAAAAAATATAAACGATAAATAACTACAAATATGACATCCTTACAAAATCTGCATTATGCAATAGGACAGATAGCTTATGCAATTGCATTCGCTGATGGTAATGTTCAGCAAAAAGAAAGGCAAAAATTTCATGACATAATCGCTGCAGAGCTTCGCTGCCATGATTATGATTTTAACATTTCTGATATTATCTTCCAAATTTTGGATAAAGATAAAATCGATACAGAAACCACCTATTATTGGGCTATGAAAGAAATAAAACTCAATAGCCATTACCTTAGTCCGCAGTTGAAAAAAACATTTATAAAGGTAATTGAAAAAATAGCTAAGGCTTATCCTCCCGTTACTGATGACGAAAAAAACATTATTGAAAGATTCAAAAAAGATATTGAACCTATTATTGGTGATCCGATATTTTACGAAAAGGTTTTTTGAGTTTTTTATATAAACAAAAACCTCATTGAGGTAAACCTTAAAGTAAGCAATAGGATAGAGTTCAGGTTATACTTCTAAATGCTTTGCTCCTATTGCCCAATGCATGCAAAATCAAAAACATTCATGATCAGGCATTAAAATCTGCCGATTCATGAAAATATCAGAACATGTTTTAACATTGCGGCTGACGAGAATTTTTAACAGTATGTAAAGCAGGGCTCTTATATTCTTGTTCAATAATCAATTGGCTGCTGATCATTAACATTATAATACATTAAAACTTTATGATTGCAGATGCAAAAGTGAAACAGAATACTATACCAGCTGACGGAGAACAACTCGACTACCGTCATTTATTTGAATCTGCGCCCTGTCCATTCCTCTTCCTGCTGCCAAATTTTACTATTATAGCTGTCAGCGACAGCTATACTGATGTCACGATTACTAAACGCGGAGAAATTGTCGGACGTAATTTGTTCCAGGTTTTTCCTTCAAACCCAAACAATCCATCAGGGAATGGACTAAAGAACCTTGCTGCATCTTTCGGAAATGTGCTTAAAAATAAAAGTGCTGATATCATGGATGCCCAGAAATACGATATCCGCAAACCTGATGGAACATTTGAAGTGCGTTACTGGAAAGTCATTAACAGTCCGGTGCTTGATGATAAAGGCGAAGTAAAGTACATCTTTAACAAATTGGAAGATGTTACGGAGCAAGAGCTAGGCAAAGATAAAAATGGAGCATTGGAACTTGCAGCCTCGATTCAAAATAAAATGTCAGAACAGCTGCTTCAATACAAGTATTTCTTTGATAACAGCATTGACCTTGCCGTAATTGCAAATATAGAGGGGTATTTTGAAATTACTAATCCGCAATTTATAAATGTGCTTGGCTATTCAGAAAAAGAATTACGTGAAAATAAATTTGTGAGTTTCATACATCCGGATGATGCTGCATCCGCATTGAATATAATTGAAAAACTAAAAGAAGGAGCAGCAAGCATTAATTTTGTTAATCGCTTCCGCACAAAAAACGGTAACTATTTGTGGTTTGAATGGACTGCTAATTCCAATAAGGTTGTTGGAAAACTTTATGCAGTAGGCCGCGACATCACGGACAGGAAGAAATCAGAAGCCTCTCTTTTGGAAAGTGAAAAAATGCTTGAAGAAGCCGAGCATTTGGCCCATATAGGGAGCTGGGTATGGGATATTAAAAAAGATGAAACCATTTGGTCAGAAGAGCTTTATGCAATTGCAGGCATAGATTCAAAGCTGTCTTCTCCAAACTATTTTAACCTTTCTGCGATATATACTGAAGAGAGCTGGAAGCTTTTAGAGCAGGCTGTAAATAAAACTATTAGTGATGCGACACCTTATGAATTACAGTTGGAAATGGTTCATAAAGACGGACAAATACGGAATACTAATACAAAAGGCTTTGGTATTAAGGGTAGCACTGGTCAAATAGTACGTCTTTTTGGAACTGTTCAGGATATCACAGAACGTATGCGTGCAGAAGAAAAACTACATGAAAGTGAAATACGTTTTCGTACCCTTTACGAAAGTTCTTTTGATGCTATTATGACCTTGGAACCCCCTTTCTGGAAGTTTACCTCGGGGAATTCTACTGCTGTAAAGATGTTTTTGGCTAAGGATGTGAAAGAATTTACCTCAAAGGATCCATGGCAGTTTTCTCCCGAAAAGCAGCCGGATGACAAGTTCTCTGTCGACATGGCCAAGTATGAGATAGATAGGGCGATGAAGCATGGTTCTAGCTTTTTTGAGTGGGTGCATATGCGTATGAATGGAGAAACTTTTCCTGCAACTGTCCTGCTGACAAGGGTGGAAATCTCAGGTAGGAAATTCCTGCAGGCTACAGTCCGTGATATCACCGCAAGCAAGAAGGCTGAGGAAAGACTGCTTGAGAGCGAAAGATTTTTAATAGAAGTTCAGCGTATTGTTAACCTTGGAACATATTCGATGGATATTATTTCAGGCAAATGGACAAGCTCGGAAGTACTTGATAATATTTTTGGAATTGGTTCAGATTACGACAAATCAGTTGAAGGGTGGTCGGCAATTATTAATCCTGAGTGGCGGGAAATAATAACAGATTATTTTGCTAAGGAAGTAATTGGCCGCAAAACAAAATTTGATAAAGAGTATAAAATTATCAGGCAAAATGATAATGCAGAGCGCTGGGTACATGGAATTGGCAGCCTTAAATTTAATGCCGAGAATCAGCCTATAACCATGCTTGGGGCTATTCGCGACATAACTGAGACAAAAAAAACTGAAGCTGACCTGATTCTGAAGTCTGAAGAACTTGCACGCGCCAACGCTGAGCTTGAACAGTTTGCTTATGTGTCTTCGCATGATTTGCAGGAACCGCTCCGAACAATTTCAAATTTTGCAGGCCTTTTGGAGGGCAAATATGCAGGAAAATCTGACGGAAATTCTGACCAGTATCTTAAATTGATTGTGAATGCGACTACCAGAATGCAAAACCTCATTAGAGATTTACTTGATTTGTCGAGGATAGGAAGAAATATTACGTTCACAAAAGTAGATTGTAATGAGTTATTAGTTGAAGTAATTGCAGAGATGGATGCTTCCATTAAAGAAAGCAATGCTAAAATCATTTATTCAATTCTTCCAATATTAACAGGTAATAAAAGTGGGTTGAAACAGCTTTTCCTGAATTTAATCAGCAACTCAATAAAATTCAGAAACAAAAATGCTGCTCTTGAAATAGGCATAAATGCTGCTGAAAAAAACAATGAATATCTTTTCGCTTTTAAGGACAACGGCATTGGAATTGAAGAAAAATATTTCAACAAGCTCTTTGTTATTTTTCAGCGTTTGAATAATGCCGCCGAATATCCAGGTACAGGTATAGGTTTGGCTATCTGCAAAAAAATTGTTACCCAGCATAAGGGCAAAATATGGGTAGAGTCTAAATTAAATGAAGGAAGCACTTTTTATTTCACTATATCCAAGAAAATTTAAAAACACCTCATGAAAAAAATAAACTGCATCCTGCTTGTTGACGACAATAATGCCGACAATGTATATCATAAAATAATAATTACAGAAGCCGATGTCTGCAATTACATACGAGCTGTAACTAATGGCCGGGAGGCATTGGATTACATTATTAAATCAGGCGAACCAAACCAAACCGAATCCTTCCCTAAACCAGATATTATTTATTTAGACATAAATATGCCTGGAATGAACGGATTTGAGTTTCTGGAAGAATACAAAAAATTAGACGAAAAACTAAAATCAAAAGTTTTGATTATTATGTTAACCACTTCTTTAAACCCTGATGATCGAGAAAGAGCACTTACTTTTAAAGAAGTAACCGAATTTCAAAATAAACCTATTACGGTTGAAATTCTTCACGAAACGATAAAGAAATATTTTTATCCGGAATACGCTGCTGTGATGTAATGAAATAATTCTCATGGAAACTTTTTCAAGGATAATAATGCACTGGTTGTGTAATCTTTAAAAAATCTAAGCAGGTAATATAATGCATGCAATAAAACAGCGCTTGAGTATTAAAGGTAAAAACAATTGTATAATAACTTTCAGGTAATATCATTGCATATCCTATTAAGAGCTGATCCAATTGTGATGCTGCGCTCATTTCTCGACTCCGCTCGAAACAGCCATTGGGGTGTCAGTTTTAGCGGAGTCAAGAAAGTATGTTCAGGTAATAATTAGGCTGTAATTTATTAAGTAATGGTATAATATCATATAAAATGGCGGTTTGTAATATCATCATAGGATCTCTGACCGATGAAAATATTGAAATGGCAGAACGGAAAGGTGCCGGACATCCTGATACTATTTGCGACCAGATAGCCGAACAAATATCTGTTGATCTTTGCAAGTATTATCTGCAGGAATTCGGTACAATAATGCATCATAATACCGACAAAGCGCTTTTAATTGCCGGGCAGTCAAAACCGGATTTTAAAGGCGGTAAAATCATCAAACCTTTTTCACTTATTCTGGCCGGCAGAGCAACTCATAAAGCGGAAGGCAAAATAATTCCTGTTGACGAAATCGCTGTAGAAACTGCAAAAAAATGGTTAAGAAAAAATATCCGTCAACTTGATATTACATCAGATGTTCAGGTATTTTCAAAGATAGGAGTCGGAAGTGGTGATTTAGCTGGCCTTTTCAGCCGCTTTGGTAAAAGTGTTGTGCCATTGGCAAATGATACATCATTCGGTGCAGGATATTATCCCATGTCTAATTTGGAAAAGTCAATCGTTAAAATCGAAGAACTGTTAAACAGCAAGAGTACAAAAAACTTATTCCCTTATATCGGAGAAGATATAAAAGTAATGGGAGTGAAAGATAATACAAGAAATTATTTTACAATCGCAATTGCAGTGGTTGATAAATACGTTGCAGATTTGAATGATTATATTTCCAAAATTAAACAAGTAAAAGAATTTGTTCATGCAGATTTACTTTTGACTGATACTGATGTTTTTATAAATACGGCAGATGATTACGGCAGCGGAAGCATTTATCTCACTGTAAACGGCACAAGCGCAGAAAATGGTGATGACGGGCAAGTAGGCCGGGGGAATCGATTAAATGGTCTGATAACACCATACCGCCCAATGAGTTTGGAAGCAGTATCTGGTAAAAATCCAGTAAATCATGTCGGTAAAATCTATAATTATTTTGCAATGGACTTGAGCCGGGCAATTGTTGAAAATCAATTTGCTGAGGCTGCCGATGTTTTTATAGTTTCGCAGATTGCAAAGCCAATTAATGAACCGCAGCTGGTTCATGTAAAATTAAAGAACCGCAGTGCAGATAAAAACCGCATTGAAGATTTAGTGCAGCAAAAACTCAATTCTCTTTCAGGGTATTGGGAAATAATAATAGATCACAAAAGACATTTTGATAATCTTATCCAATAAATATTCGGCCGAGACAATAATTAATATTGTTAATTGATTCTAAAAGATTAATCACTATAACTGAAAAATAGTTCATTGTTAAGATTTAATTTCTTTCCTTTGTTTAATATCAAAAGTGACCGAATATTTAACAATATATGAATAAGATTAGAGTTACAAAGGAGTTTCATTTCGAGATGGCGCATGCACTTTATGGATACGACGGCCCATGCAAAAATATTCATGGTCATTCATACAAGCTGTCGGTTAGTATTATTGGAGAGATAAATAATCAGGAAAATCATCCCAAAAATGGAATGGTGGTTGATTTTACGGATTTAAAAGAAATTGTGAATGCCCAAATCATTGACAAGTTCGATCATACTTTAGTTCTTAATTCTAAGTCACCTCACAAGCGGTTTGCAGAAAGTGATAATATTTCAGAAAAAATTATCCTGGTTGACTACCAGCCTACCTGTGAAAATCTGCTGGTAGATTTTGTAAAAAAAATAATGCCTCACATATCAAAAAACATGAAGCTCCACCATTTACGTTTAAGCGAAACCTCTACTTCCTGCGCCGAATGGTATGCCGAAGATAATATATCTTAAAGCCTCAGATTATAAAAAGACATTATGTTTTTTTATTGGCTGTAAAAAAAATAAAACTTTTTTATTCTCAAAATCCGAATAACTCAATAGAATTTTGTGTTGTGACTTGGGCAACTTCTTCAACACTTATATTTTTTATTTCTGCAATTTTTTTTGCTGTCAGTAATAGAAGTAGAATTAAAATAGACTCTGGTCTCATTTCAGTTCTGAGCAATTATTTGTTGTTCCTCATAGACAGACTATTAGCCAGTAGCT
>CAISYK010000444.1 GCA_903889605.1 uncultured Bacteroidota bacterium | reverse complement strand
CTGCAAAACGACTATTTAATTTAGGTAATGGCAACATTTTAATTTCGTAAGTTGTTTTAAATTTACAAAAAATATCCACAACCGAAATAAAGGCTGTTAAGCTCCAATTCTATGGACAGCTTGGTATTTATTGGTTTCTGATTGATTGGGTAAAGTTAAGTAATTTTAGGCTAATTTTGTTGCCATTTGCTTCGGTTTTGTGTTGCAAGAGGACTTATTGTATGTAAGGCGAGTCATTGTTCTTTTTTAATTACCGGCGATATTAATATTTTCGAGAAAACAAAGGCAAGAGGCTGACTGCTAATACAAAATAACATTATCAATCAAACGCACACTGCCTAATTTAATGGCAATACATGCCACAACGCTTTTGGCCTGCTTATAATCAGTTATCGGCTGCAGGGTTTCGGCATCCGAAATTTCAAAATATTCAAGGTTTATCAGAGGTTCAGCTTTTATTTGATCTTCCGCAAAAGCCTTTAACTCAGCAATAGTTTTTATAGTTTGCAATTCTTTTACTTTATAAAGTGTTTTAGAGATTAATGACGCTTTATCGCGTTCTTCTTTGGTTAATCTTTCGTTTCTTGAGCTCATTGCCAATCCATTTGGTTCCCTTATTATAGGGCAGGCAATAATTTCAATCGGCATGGCTAATTGATTAACCATACTTCGTATTACCGCTAATTGCTGAAAGTCTTTTTGCCCGAAATATGCTTTGTCCGGCTCTGTAATTCTGAACAATTTACTCACCACTTGCGCCACACCATTAAAATGCCCAGGCCTGTGAGCGCCCTCCATAACCTTCACCAATGAACCAAAATCTACAGTTTTGCTTTCTGTCCAGCTTTTATCCTCAAAATTCAGTTTTTTAAGTTCAAGTTCCTTAAAAGTATATATTTCGGATACTTCAGGTATAAAAACGACATCACATTGTGCGGCATCCAATAATTGGCAGTCTGCATCAAAAGTTCGGGGATAGTTCTTTAAATCACTCAAATCATTAAACTGGGTCGGATTTACAAAGATACTGCAGACAGTCAAATCACATTGAGCTTTAGCCGCATTTACCAATGAAATATGACCTTGATGCAAAGCACCCATGGTTGGTATAAAACCAGCAATGGTTTGCTTGTTTTTAACGTTAACCAAATAGGTTTTTAGTTGTTTTATTGTGTTAAAAATAATCATAAGACAAATAATAAACTTCAATATTAACCACCAATTAGTACTAATTACCAACCTTTAATCCTTGTTTCGTGAATATCAGCAATCAGCATTATATGAGTAAAATCAGCATTAATCGCTCCTTTTTATAGATAAAGAGGACAAATCTAATATTAATACTTTGAAAATTCGAAAATTTTTCCTTACTTTTGTATACTATTTAAAACAATCTAATCTTAATCCAGCCACATGAAGAATAAAGTGAGAGTTTTATTTGTGTCACAAGAAGTTACCCCCTATTTAGATGAAACACCAATGGGTATAATTGGGCGCAAATTACCGCAAGGAATACAAGAAAGAGGTAAAGAAATAAGAACTTTTATGCCCAAGTATGGCTGTATCAATGAAAGGCGTAACCAGTTGCACGAGGTAATTCGTTTATCCGGCATGAATTTGATTATTGATGATTCTGATCACCAATTAATTATTAAAGTGGCTTCTATCCAGTCTGCCCGCATGCAGGTATATTTTATTGATAACCTGGAATATTTTGAACGAAAACATGTTTTAACAGATAAAAAAGGCGAACATTTTGCTGATAATGATGAACGCGCTATTTTCTTCTGCCGCGGAGTAATCGAAACAGTTAACAAATTAGGATGGTCACCTGATATTGTTCATTTGCATGGCTGGATGACAAGT
>CAISYK010000443.1 GCA_903889605.1 uncultured Bacteroidota bacterium | reverse complement strand
CAATTCTGTCTGCCCCCCCAATATTTCCGAACAAGTTACTATTGAGCTCACCGTTACCCCAAGCATCCCGTGAAGATTTAGGTTCTGCCCTGTTAAGAATAAATTAGGGACTTTTGTTTTAGGTGTAATAAAAGTTTTTAGCGGGTCGCGGTAATCTTTTTCTATTCCATACATTGTGCCGTCCCGGCTTCCGATATAATCTCTATACGTAAGCGGGGAAGATGAGTAATATGATTTTATTTTGCTTTTTAATCCGGGCAGCCGAGCTTCAAGAGCGTCAATTATTTTTTCAGCTTTTTCTTTTTTAAAGGCAGCATATTCAGCTCCTCTATCCTCTTCATTATTAGGGGTTATATTTTTGGTGTTTTCCCACTGTTTTACTTCATCATAGTTCATATACGCCATGGCAATTAAGCTGTCGGTATATTTTTCATTTTTAGATGAAGCCTGCGGGAAAAGCGCAAAGCTGTGCGGCCAGTTTTCGGAAGATAAATACATGCCATCCCATACACTTTCTTTGTGGTAATGGTATATATTATTGTTAAAATATTCCAGGCTGTTTTTCTTTAACACAATGTAAATAATAAATGATGATGTTGAGTTTTTCAGGCTGTTAATTCTTGTTCTGTATGCCTGGCGGATGTGCCCGGGTTCAATCATGTCAAGTGTTTTTGCCATGTCGAAATTGGAAATAAAATATTTCCCCTCAACTGTTTTACCGTTTGTTAAAACAACATTTTTGATATTACTGCCTTCAAAATTAAATTTAACCGCTTCGCTGTAATTATATATTTCGCCGCCCATTTCTTTTATAGACGAGGATAAATGTTTTGCTATTTGCCCGCCGCCGTCAACACATCTCCAGGAGCTCTCAATATAAGTGTTTACAACCAAGGCGTGGACATATAAAGGTGTTTTATCAGCCGAGCCTGCATATAAAGGATTGGTGCCGGCCAGCACATTCTGCAGTTTTTTGTTGGATGTTACGCTTTCTAAATATGCTTTGGTATCTATGGTCAGGAAGTCGGCTGTAAACAGGTCTTTTGTATCATATCCTAATCTGTACAGCGGAAAAAAATCACATATTTCACGGATTTTACCGCAATACTTTATTATGTTTTCTTTTTCGTCAGGAAACTGTTCGCCTAAAACGCGCATAAAATTATCATAGCCCTGAGCGTGTTTATATATTGTTGGATCGCCTCTGAAAGTGATATGGTCGAAACCATCCATATCCATCCGTTTCAGCTTGAGCTTATCCATTAATCCTAAATATTTAAAATAGCTGTTCAGATTCTGCCCTTCTTCCAACCCGCCGATATAATGCATCCCTGTATCAAAAATAACTTTGTCGCGCGAAAAGATCTGGAGGCTGCCTCCCAGCTGGCGGTTTTTTTCGAGGATGCACACTTTGTAACCTTCCCTGCTAAGGATGAATCCGCAGCATAATCCGCCCATGCCGCTTCCGATTATCACAACATCAAATTTTGTGTTTTCCATATATATAAATTATGCTTCTAATTAGCGCCTGTCTTTAATGTCAATTATAAAATTAATTTCACGCAAAGAGCGCAAACATTTCGCAAAGAACGCAGATAAATTAAGAAAACAAAGACTTTGCAGACTTTGCGTATTTTATTCTTTGCGGCCTTTGCGAGAAACTATGACCCTATGGACACGCACTAATTCACCGCAAAGGCGCAAAGCAGAGGGTGTAATGTTTTTGTTTTTTTCTTCGCGCCTCTGCGGTAAAACCAAAATAAAGCGGTTTATCATGCCGTCTTTTTATAACGTATTAAAAATATAATATTAGATGTTAACTTAGTATTATCTATTATTTCATATTCTAAAAACGAAAATTTATCAAGGGTGTTTTTAATAAGTGAGGCAGAAGTAAAATGCAGTCCGCCTTCCTTCATCTTGTTGAAGCCTGAGTTTGTTGAGAAACTTTCGGTATAACGCGTACCCAGATGCCTGTTCTTTTTATCTGCATCAGCATCACGAATTATCATAACCCCATTTTTATTAAGCTTGTTGGCACAGCGTGAAATTACTTCCGCCTGCTGGACTTCACTCAAATAATGCAGCACATCGCTGATTACAAAGGCATCGGAATAATCATACTCGTATTGAGTAACATCGGCACAAACAAAGTTAACATTGTCAGATTTGGAAATACAATTTGCCGCTATTCCTATTTTTTCGTCATCGTAATCAATACCTGTTATTTCACGCTCTTTACCGGTAAAACTAAGCATCAAAGGTAAAAAGCCGTAACCGCAGCCTACGTCGGTAATTTTACCTTTTTTGGGCAGATAGCTTTCAAATAATTTATAGTTGTTTTCCATTCCAACTTTTATTTTGCAGTACCATTCCAGAACCGGGCCTTTGAAAATGTAATTTTTTATTAACCGGGGCCTGAAATAATCCACTGTTTCCTGCTCCTGACGCAGCAGCTCATATTCTGTGCGCATGAGGGTGCAAATATTTTTAGATCTTTCTTTATAGCCTTTACCGAAGCTTTCGTCGTTGGGTTTTATACGCGGCAAATATTTAAGGGTTAAACTGCCTTCTTTAAAATGAAAATCGCCTTTTGTAACACAATCACCGGCGCCATGGATCAATATTGGCTGTATTTCCGCATTAAGCTGTTCTGCTAAGTAAAAAGCCCCTTTATGAAAACGCAGTATATTGCCTGATACCGAACGCGTTCCTTCCGGAAAAATCAAAACAGAATAACCGTCCTGCATTAATGCCCTTACTTTTTCGATGGCAGGTTCGTATCCTTGTGATGCAGGATAAAAATCGGCCATTTTAACAATTCTTCCATAAAAAACCGAGTTCCAGACCCAGTCGTTTGTAAAAACAATAATTTTTGGGTGCAGCATTAAAGTCAAAGCCAGGTCGATATGCGACTGGTGGTTGCAGATAATTATTGCCGGCTTTTCAAATTTTTCGTGCTGGGTATTAATTATTTTTTTCTTCACATTTACAAACATGTAAATAATGAATTTGGATGTATACATTATCATGTAATGAAAAATGACTTTCTTTTTCTTTACAGGCGCAGGAACAACTGAAAACAGTACCAATCCCGAAATCGTTAAAAACAAACTGCCGATAATAAAAAATAAAAAACCGAAAAAAGTAAGAAACAGATTTATACCTGTATACGGGAGCAGTTTTCGTTTTTTTCGATTTAATATTAAAAAATTATAGCATAAAGGCTGAACTATGAATGAGATTACCAAAACTGTAATCATGCCGATAATTGTTATTGCTGCAATAGATTTTAATGCCGGATGCTGAGCAAAAATTAAGACCCCTATACCTATTGTTGTGGTGAGGACAGATAAAAAAATTGAAACTTTATAGGAATTTAAACTCTTGGTTCCGAATTTATATTCCTGGCTCAATCCATCCATAATAAAAATTGCATAATCGTCGCCTAAGCCAAAAATAAATGTTGAAATAATAATATTTATTATGTTAAATTTTAATCCGAAAATGCCCATAATGCCGAGTATCCACAGCCAGCTTATAAACATTGGAAGGAAATTAATAAAGGCTAACTCAAATCTGCCGTGCGACAGCAGCATAAAGCCTAATACAAGCAGACTGGTTATGATAAGTATTAAAGTAAAGTCAGAACTGATTATTTCAACAAACTGGGAGGACATATATTGTTTGTCAAAAACCACAATTGACTTATTATCGGTAAACCGATCATAAACTTTTGATTTTAACTCCGGCTCGACTTTAACTAAAGATACAACAGTAGTAATGTTTTTGTTTTCAGTCACCCAATCGTTTACAACCAGTTTTTTCAGAGTATCCAAATCAGATAAGGCCGCTGGTTTGAAATCAGTATTCAGCAGGTTATAAAATTGCGAAAAGGCATCTTCTTTAAATTTATAAACTTTGCTGTATTGAACTAAGCGCGCCTGAAGTGAGTCTTTTTTCTCTTTTGTCCAAAAGGCATTCCATCGATTAATACGGATTTTCTGTAAAGAATCTGAAATAAGAATAGTACTTACAGAAGAAAATTTTGAAATTGAATTTTCATTTTTTAGTTTTTCAAGTTTTTCCGCTGCAATCTCATTTGCTTTTAAAGCTTCATTCAAATCTTTTCCTTTTGAAACAACATAAACAGATGTTAAAGAGAATTTATTTATTTTATCAAGATGAAGCTGGGCTTTTTGCAATTTATCACTTTGGTAATTTAATTTAAGCATATCACTTTCAAAACTTACATTTTGCGAGGTATAGGCAAAAAGAATAGTTAGAAAAAATGCAGAAATAACCAAGGGTTTGTTTTTGTCGAACGCATAAGTTATAATACTTTCTAAAAAGGATTTCTTAATAGATGTGTGTATTTCTAAAGGTGTAATTTTTTGCGGTTTTAAAAAATGCGGTAAAACAATTATCGAAAACAAAATTGCGCCTATTAAACTAAATCCGGCAAACAAACCAAAATCATGCAGGGCCTGTGATTTGGCAAACTGCAGGCTTAAAAATGCACCAACAGTTGTGGTACAGCCTATAATCATAGGTAATGAGAGATCTTTAATCACTTTTTCAACAGATTGTTCATGCTTGAAGTGAGAAAAAAAATGGAGCGAATAATTTATTGCTATCCCCAGAACAATAGAGCCTGCACCGAGTGCAATGGCGGAAATCTCCTGTTTAAGGAAATAAAGAATCGTCAATGAAAATAATGCACCGAATACTACCGGCAGAAGGACATAAAAAACAACAGTCACTCTCCTGAAAAACAGCCCTAAAACCAATACTATTAGAACCAAAGCAATTATTGATGTATAAATTGAATCGTGTTTTATCTGGAGTGCATTGCCAAGCGATACAGGAGCCGCACCATAGTATTCAATGGTTATATGGTTTTTAAATTTAGCTTGTAAAGATTTTATTATTCCGTCTAATGATTCGATAAATATTTTAGTTCTTTCATTATCGTTTGGAGGAACGGCAGAGCTTATAAAAACCATAAGATTTTTCTTATCTTTAGTCATTATATATCCTTCGTTTACATCGTAGTTTTCATCAAACTTGAGGTTTTGTATTTTCTTTAGCGCTAAAGGCGTTATGTTAATAGGGTCTTTTCGAATTAGTTTTCCTAATACAACCCCTGAAGGAGAAAGCAGTGTTTTGTAATCATTTTTAACGATATCCTTTAAACTGTCAGGATTAATAAAACCTTCTATTCTTTTGTAATCTTTTTCTTCTAAAAATATGGGTAAATGATTGTAAAACGTACCATAAACCTTCATCATCAAATCATCAGAAACTTTATAAGTCAGATCTTTTATGTATCCGTTGCTGGGCGTTGTTTTAAGTGTATCAGCTAAAGCATCTGCACACAGCATCAAATCACTTGTTTCGGTATCAGCGCTGTCAGTATTATATATGGTGATTACGAGCTTGTCTTTTATTTTTAAATTTTGTAAAACAAAATTGATATCGTCAATTTTTTTATCCTTTGGGATAAATTTATTGATATCCTCTTCTAATTTTATTTTTGTTCCAAAATAGGCGACAGTAATAAAAGCAGCAACTACAAATGCAGATAATAGAATCTTATTTCGTTGAAAATATTGATAAATGCGTAATGCCGGCATGAATGAATTATATTGTAGTTTTTTTATTACTTCGAATGATGCGTAAAATAAAATATGTTAATACTCCTGTAAACAGGGCAAGAACAATTGACAGCATGCAGGCCCCTGTTAGATAAACATACAAGTTTAATTTTATATTTTCGAGGCTTATATTTTTAAATGTTATTGTTGATTCCTTTCCTGTTATTAATGTACCCATTTTTAAA
Organism: uncultured Bacteroidota bacterium; assembly: GCA_903889605.1. Lineage (GTDB taxonomy): Bacteria > Bacteroidota > Bacteroidia > 2-12-FULL-35-15 > 2-12-FULL-35-15 > 2-12-FULL-35-15. The sequence goes on along the minus strand of CAISYK010000443.1, from coordinate 939 downwards.
CTGGCATAAAGTATTGCCGGCAGAAGAAATGGAAAGCTTATGTTTGCTGCAATAATTACTATGGCTTTATTAAGTTTCAAAAAATATGCAGCAGCGATGGCGCTTAATGTTTGGTAGCCCCATATTGGAATAATGCCGAAAAAAACGCCGACTGAAACGGAAAGCGATTTTTTGATAACGGATTCATATTCATTAAAAAAATGTGTTTTAATAAAGGCTTTAATATTGCTTAGGGTGATGCCCCTGAAAAAACTGACGGGGTGGTACCATAAAAAAGCTAAAACAACTAGATATGCATTTAATAAACTGATGCGTGCAAAATCTTTCCCCGGACGGAAATGAGTAACACGTTCGTCGCCTTTAGCGTAATAAATTTGAATTGGGATAGGTATGACAGGGATACCATTCCAGGCAGCTTTTACAATAATTTCAATTTCAAATTCAAAACGTGAAGTGAAATAATTCATCTTTTTCATCCGTTCAATCGGGTACAACCGAAAACCTGATTGAGTATCAGGTATTTTATTGCCTGTTTCGGCCCAAAACCAAAAATTGGAAAATTTGTTGCCGAAGCTGCTCCCGCCCGGAACATTTTCAGAATTCATGTTGCGGGCTCCGATTATTAATGAGTCTGGTTCCTGTTCAATTTTATCCAAAAACAATCCAAAATCTTCAGGAAAGTGCTGACCATCACTATCAATTGTAATTGCATAACGGTAACCCAATTCCAGAGCTTTAATAAAAGCTGTCCGCAAAGCTATTCCTTTGCCGTAATTTTTTGATTGGTGAATAATTGTTATTTTTCCTTCGTATGGTTTTAAAAGGCCTGGTGTTGCATCAAAAGCGCCGTCATTTACAACAATTATTTTATCAGTATAAGCTAATGTATCAGTAATTATTTTATCAATAGTTTTCTGATTGTTATAGGTAGGGATAATT
>CAISYK010000442.1 GCA_903889605.1 uncultured Bacteroidota bacterium | reverse complement strand
TTTTAAAAAAATTACTTGATTCTTGAAAATTATGCCATAAATAGTTTCATGTTGTCTTTACATTTAATCACACCATGTTTCATTAATTATTGCCTGCAGTAAAATTTTGAAATTAGCCGCAAATACCAGGATTAATTATATTTATTCGGACTTCCACTTTTTTAACCCGCATCAAAGAATTACATTTTTCACTGAACAGCCTGACAATAAAGGCGTATGCCTGAATACTTGTTATCGCAGATTGCGCTGTTATATGCCTGAATATCTGAAGGAATAAACAATTGTTCTGAAAAAAATGTACTTGCTTTGGATTACTTATTATATTTGTGATGTAAACAAAAAAACAGAATTAAAATGAAAAACATTCTTTTATTATTAGCAGCACCTGCACTTATATTTTTTTCAAGCTGCGGTCATTCAAAAAAAGATGATACCGCATTAATGCCCGGCATGATGGAAGTAACTTTTAAAATCAGCGGTACTAACCTTTCGATTATGGTTCCTGATTCCTCCAAAGGGAAAATGGAAATTGTTGAACAGTCTTGGGGAGCTACTGAAATTAAAGTTGGTACAGATTTTCAAATATCAATTGAAGAAGGAGATGGCGATATTGCATTAATAAAAAGCGACATTACAGGCAACGAAGTTTTTAAACTTCAGCGTTATTTAAAAGATGAACCAGCATTATTATTTTGGGAAGGTAAAAATGCAGATATGCCGGATCCAAGATTTCACTTCTACTCAATTAATAAGGTAGGCACATTAAACTATGTAGTAAAAGATATTGACAGCGGAGATGCATATAATGAAAAGGCGGTTCAAACAATGATTGATGCTTCAAAAACATTAAAAATAATAGAGCCGGTTAAAGCAGATGCTTAACAGAGGATAATATAAATCCTAAAAAACACTCACAGCAAACAACAAAATAATTCTTATTTATTTCATATTTTACTCAAAAAACATTTACAATGGCAACAGACAGATTTGAAGCTCACGATTATTATTTAATGGATGAACTATTGACAGACGAACACAAACTGATTCGTGAAACAGCACGTGCATGGGTTAAAAAAGAAGTTACCCCAATTGTTGAAGATGCTTGTCAGAATTCAAAATTCCCTAAACAATGGATTAAAGGATTAGCTGAAATTGGAGCTTTCGGACCATATATACCCGTTGAATACGGCGGGTCTGGTTTAGATCAAATTTCTTATGGTATAATTATGCAGGAGTTAGAACGCGGCGACAGTGGTTTGCGCTCCACCGCATCTGTGCAGAGTTCATTGGTAATGTATCCGATTTACACTTTTGGTACAGAGGAACAAAAACGCAAGTATCTCCCAAAATTAGCTGCTGGTGAAATGATGGGATGCTTTGGATTAACAGAGCCTGACCATGGTTCCAATCCTTCAGGGATGCTTACAAACATAAAAGATAAAGGCGACCACTATTTATTGAACGGTGCTAAAATGTGGATTTCAAATGCCCCATTTGCTGATATTGCAGTTGTATGGGCCAAAGATGAAGCAGGTGACATCCGCGGTATGGTAGTTGAACGCGGCTATGAAGGCTTTACTACACCCGAAACGCATGGTAAATGGAGTTTACGTGCAAGTGCAACAGGTGAATTGGTATTCGCAAATGTTAAAGTTCCCAAAGAAAATATTTTCCCTAAAGTAAAAGGTTTAAAAGGCCCTTTGAGCTGTTTAAATTCTGCTCGTTTCGGTATTGCCTGGGGCGCTATCGGAGCCGCTATGGATTGTTACGATTCAGCATTGCGCTATTCAAAAGAAAGAATTCAATTCGGCAAACCTATCGGCGGATTTCAGCTGACACAAAAAAAATTAGCTGAGATGATAACCGAAATAACAAAAGCGCAATTATTAACATGGAGATTAGGTGTTTTGAAAAATGAAAACCGCGCCACTCCTGCACAAATATCAATGGCTAAACGCAATAATGTAAACATGGCTTTACAGACAGCACGTGAGGCTCGCCAGATACATGGCGGAATGGGCATTACCGGTGAATATCCTATTATGCGCCACATGATGAATTTGGAATCGGTTGTTACTTATGAGGGAACACATGATATTCATTTGTTAATCACAGGAATGGATGTTACCGGATTAAATGCATTTCAATAGTGTAATAAAATTGCTGTTCAGGCGTGAAGCTTACATGGAAACACTTGAAACATCATAAGTAAATTAGTATATAAATGATAATGTAAATAATCTATAAATAAATGAAAAAGTACATATTAATTTTAACGGCAGTTTTTTCTTTTGGAATATCTGCATTTGCACAAACTGCAAAAAATAATGCCGTAACTAATCTTTCTGCTGAGCGCTTTAAAGCTATTATCGGCAATGATAAAAATGGAGTTATAATAGATTTGCGTACAACAGATGAAATGAATAAAGGATTTATCAAAGGTGCTGTACAGCTTGATTTTTCGGCAGAAAATTCAGAAAAGGAAATTGATAAATTAGATAAAAATAAAACGTATTATATTTATTGCCAGGGAGGCGTAAGAAGTGCTAAGGCCGCTGAATATATGGGGAAACATGATTTTAAACGTGTTTACAATTTCGAAAAAGGATTTTCCGAATGGGTTAAAAAAGGATTTCCGGTTGAGAAAAAATAGAGTTTCGGAAATAAATTAAAGCTGATACATTATTCGTAAAAAGTTTTTGGCTGAAAAAAATCACAATATTTTTTTCAGCTTAAAACTTTTTCTAATTTACCAACCCTCCATCTTTCACTTTCAGATCAAAATGAAGAATATTATCGAAAGTTAAACGTCTGTTATCCGTTTTTTCTAAATCGTTCAGAGAGCCTCGCCACGTTCCCATCCAATCATCACTCGAAAGATTGTCATGGTCGTAAACTCCAAAACCTACAGTGTCATTTATAAAGTAATGAAACAGATTAAATGTATCATGGGCCAAATATTTATCTGTTGATGGTTCAAAAGGTGTCTGCGCGTAAAATTCGTTTTTAGGATAATTTATTGTCCAGTAAATATCAGGATAACTGCTGTTCCAAATTGTATTATCCATTCTTGCAGGTGAAAAAGTAGAATCATTTTTTAATTCTAACCCTTGCCCGTATATAATACTTTTATAAATCGCCGGAACATTTAAATCAAATTTAACCCTGGCATTTAATAATGGTTTGGTCTCATATAAATGTACATATTCACGGGCACTTTCAGGCTTTTGAAGAGTTTTTTCATCTGTAAATACTGTTTGCGACATGGCTAATTCTATGCTGTGTTTCCCTCTATTTAAGTTGTGAAATGCATAAAATGGAATTAGAATCTGCAGTTCATTATACTTTCTCAAATCAACAGTGTCGGACGAAATACTTAATTCTTCTGCTCCCGCTGATGTGTTTTTGAAATAACTAAATGTGTTTTTCAAGTTAGGATAATCAGAAACAATAATTTTGCCGTCGCAGTAAAAATTAAAATCAAAAACTGTTTTAAAAAGAGTGTCATTATATTCTTTGTTGATCGGAAAAGGGAAGTCCTTAAGACCATTGATAGTAAGTTTTATATACAATGTTTTTTTCAGCGAATCTATTGAGAAGGAAATATTATTCTTGTTAAAAAAAGCAGATTTTTGTATTACTGAATAATTTAATGATTTAGGAATAATATCATCATTATTGCCTCGATTTACACAACTGCTCAGATAAATTGTGACGAAGGAGAAGAATATAAATTTTATTATTGTTTTCATATTAATAGCAAATATATAAATATAAACTGCCTAATTATTCCGGCAGCTTTCTGTGTTTATTATGTGTCGGGAAATATTTTTTCATAATTTTCCTTCGGAATAATTAATCTCAGAATCTGTTATTGTTTTTTTAGGTTGGGAATTGTTTTGCTGAAGCCCTGCTGGTGACCAAATAGAAGGGTTACTGATTATGCGCAATGTGTTATAAACCCAGAAAAAATATAATCCTATTTAATCCTAATTTTCATGATTAACACATATAAGAAAATCTTATTTAGTCTTAATCATCTGCATTATCAGCCTTCTATTCCTTTACTTTAATGACTGAATAATTTTTATATTTTTTCTAATTCGCTCTTCACAAAACCTGCAAGCTCTTTCACATATTCCTGCGAAAAATTAAATTCGATGCCCGCAGTTTTATAAATTTCAGGAATTGATTTGGTATAACCCAAACGTAAAGCGGCTTCATACATATCTAATGCTTGTTCCGGATTTTGTTTGTAATTACGCCATACCGCAATAGCACCTAGCTGCGCCATTCCGTATTCAATATAATAAAAAGGGACCTCAAAAATATGCAGTTGATTTTCCCAAAGACGTGCTTTAACCTCTTCAAAACCTGTCCAGTCAATTACTTTACTGCTGAATTGATCAATTACATTTACCCACGCATCCATGCGCTCATCAACAGTATGTGCATGGTTTTCATATACCCAATGCTGAAATTTGTCAACAGCAGCAATCCATAATAATGTTTTTAAAGATTTTTCGAGCTGTTCTTTTTTTGCACGTTTTAAGTCATCTTCATTATTAAAAAACACATCCCAGTGCTCCATTGAAATTAATTCCATTGACATAGAAGCCAATTCCGCAACTTCGGAAGGCGTACTCTTAAAATCTGTAATTTCTAAACTGCGTGTAAGAAAAGAATGTACAGCATGTCCGCCTTCATGCACCATTGTTACCAAATCACGATGTGTGCCGACAGAATTCATAAATATAAAAGGTACGCCTATTTCATGCAGCGGATAATTATAACCACCAGGAGCTTTACCGATTCGGGATTCCAAATCCAAATGCCCCATAGCTTTCATTATTTCCAGATACTCACCATATGCAGGGCGAACTTTACAAAAACATTCAATAGATTTATCTACAAGCTCATTACTGCTTTCAAACGGTTTTAGTGCCGGTTTTCCAAGAGCATCCACTTCGGTATCCCATGGTTTTAAAGTTTCAAGTTTCAGTAATTTTTTACGTTCCCGGTCTGATGCTTCTGCTAAAGGGAGAACTTCTTTTGCAATTGACTGATGAAAATTACAGCAATCCTGAACAGTATAATCAAATCGTCCGAGTTCAGCAAATTTATAATCACGATAGTTTGTATACCCTGCATTTAAAGCTACTTGATGACGCAGCTGGATGAGTTCAGAAAATAAATTATTAAGATTCTTTTTATCTGCCCCTCTTCTTTGCTGTGTTTTATTAAAAACTTCCTCTCGTACTTTTCTATCAGTATCTTTCAAAATACTTGCGGCCTTTTGCAGTGTGATTTCTTCACCACCCCATACAATTGTCATCGCCCCTGTTACAGCGGCATACTTCTGAGCTTCAGTTGAAATTTTTGTGAGCAGAGGGATATTTTCGTCACGATATAATTCCAAAGTTTTTTTAATACCTCGTATGTAAATACGGTATTTTTCCTGATCAAGCTCTTTTAAATATGGAGATTCAATAAATATTATATTCAGCTGATTGATGAAAGGTGCAGTATAAGGCTCAATTTCATTAACAAAAAAGTTGAAAGAGTCCAGCAATTGCTGGTTTGCTGTATCGCAGGTCATTTTAATATAACGCCAGGCCATATCTTCACCCAGCACAGCCTCAAGCTCACTGCGGTTTAGAAGCCATTGTTCAAGATCTTTTGCAGAACAAATTTCGCGGTTTTTTAAATCCATAAAAAACGGCTCTATCCTGCTCCATGAATCTATTATTAAATTTTGCGGCAAAAAATGACGGAGTGGTTTTATGGGAATTTCAATATGTTTATGAGGCATGTTTTGTAATTTTGATGTTTTTTCACCGAAGCATGAATTATTGTTTTAACAAAAAAGTTTCAAGCAAAAAAAAGTTTCAAGTTTAAAAAGTTTTAAGTATCAAGTATAAAAAACTTTCAAGTTATGCACACACAAACAAACTTGAAACCTGAAACTTGAATCCAAAAACTTTAAACTTGAAACCTGAAATTTGAAAATAAAAATAAGGAATTAAATGCCTAAGCAACCCCTGTTTTTCTTACTCCTTTTGCTTTAACCTTTGAAG
>CAISYK010000441.1 GCA_903889605.1 uncultured Bacteroidota bacterium | reverse complement strand
TGCAGGAAACAGGGAAGAAGAAATAGAAAAAATATTAAAAGGTTTAGGTTTTGAGCGCCGCGATTTTGACCGCCAAACATCTGAATTCAGCGGCGGATGGCGCATGAGAATTGAGCTTGGTAAAATTCTTTTACAAAAGCCAGATATGCTTTTGCTGGATGAACCTACCAATCACCTTGATATTGAATCAATACAATGGCTTGAAGAAACAATTGATGTATATGCTGGTTCTGTTATACTGATAAGCCACGATAAACAATTTCTGGACACAGTAACTTCACGTACCATAGAAATATCAAATCAAAAAATTTACGATTATAAAACCAATTATTCACGCTACTTAGTTTTACGTCAGGAGCGTAAAGAACAGCAGGAATCTGTGGCCAAGAATCAGCAGAAAGTTATTGATCAAACTGAAGCTCTAATTAATAAATACCGTGCTAAAGCTAGTAAAGCAGCCTTTGCACAATCACTTATTAAAAAGCTGGATAGAATGGAGATTGTAGAAGTTGATGACAGCGATACTTCAACAATTAATTTTCGTTTTCCGCCTCCGGCACTTTGCGGTAAAATAGTTTTAACCGTTGAACATGCAGGAAAAGCCTATGGTGACAAGCGTATTTTTGAAGATGCGAATTTCATATTAACTAAAGGTGAAAAAATCGCTTTGGTTGGAAGAAATGGTGAGGGAAAAAGCACAATCATGAAGATGATTGCTCAGCAAACCGATTTTGAAGGTACAATACAAATCGGGCATAATGTAAAAATGGGATATTTCGCCCAGGATCAGGCCGAAAAGCTGGATCAGAACAAAACTGTTTTTGAAACAATTGATGAGCTTGCAGCTGGTGATATTCGTAAAAATGTTAGAGCCCTTTTAGGTTCGTTTTTATTCGGCGGCGATGATATTGATAAAAAAGTAAGAGTATTAAGCGGCGGTGAGCGCGGGCGTTTAGCATTGTGTAAATTGCTGTTGGAGCCTTATAATTTATTAATACTTGATGAGCCTACCAATCACTTGGATATTAGAAGCAAAGAAGTATTGAAACGCGCATTGATTGCATATACAGGCACAGCAATTATTGTTTCGCATGATAGAGATTTTTTGACTGATTTAACAGACAAAATGTATGAATTCAGAAATGGACAGGTAAAAGAACATTTGGGCGGCATTTCAGAATTTATGTACAAATTAAAGATGAACCGCTTAAATGAAATGAATACCAAAAGTCCTTTCGCGAAAGCTAAGGCTAAGGAAGAAGCAAAAGCGGAGAAAATTAAAGTGCCTGTTGTAATTGATGAACGTGAAAAGGAATTAAAACTAATAAAAAGCCAGATCACAAAAACAGAAACAGAAATCGCAAGGTTAGAAGCAGAAATAAAAATCGTTGATGACCAGCTGTCTGATTCTACAAAATATCAAATCGTAATGAACGATAAAGAGGCATTTGCGAGATATGAAAAAATGAGAAAACAGCTGGATGCTGAAATGACTAATTGGGAAAATTTACAGGGAAAATTGGAAGAAAAAAACAGCCCGCCTCAGGCATCCTAAAATTGCGATTGGAGTGCAATCAATAAATAGTGATTATCTAATGATGATTTAACATTAAGTACTTCAAAAGCCTCCCCTTTGGGGAGGTTGGAGGGGCTTCTTTTCTACTGAGACTTCGACATTGATTCAGGAATACATATTATATAATCAGCTATTCCAAAAGCATCTTTTGCAAGTGTATCAGTTGCAGCTTGTTCTGTTGATCCGATAGTAAATATTTTCAAGTTAGGGTTTTCAAGTTTCAAATACCATTCTATTCCCTCGTGATTATTACTATGATAAGAGCCGTTATAATGTATAATTGTTTTATCCTTTTTCCAGTTTTTTGCAATGAAATAAGCCATTGTAGCATCCTTTACAGCTTGAGACTTTGGTAAATTTTCACCTCCATGTCCTCCTGCCGATTCAAAAATGTCGCAATAACAATTCAGGCACGCATCATATTTCATTGGTAAAGGGCAAATCCATTTTTTTGCTTCCGAATCCAAACTATCCAATTTTTCAATTCCCTTATTATAAACCAGATTAGCATAACGCCGTGGAATATTTGCAGCGATAAAATTCAGATGATTAGTTTTAGCAAATTCGAGAAGCGGTTTATAGTCTGTTTTAAAATTAGGCCAAAGCTTCACTTCATCTTTAAGAGTTTTGTCTGAAAGCTTACCCTGCAGATATTCGTTCAAAGCAATTTGATCATCGGCCTCAAACATTTCTGCTCCCAATATTAAATTGTTTTTTTTAATTTCATATAAATCTTTAGTCAGCTCAAACTCCAGCCAATGACATATAGGATTATCATGCATCTCGCCGAACAAAATAACATCAGCCTTTTGGGCATTTTTCAATAGTGCATCATAGCTGCTTTCTTTCCCTTTTATATCATATATTTGATAAGCTGGTTTATCGCCTTTGAAAGCTAAAAGAATAAAAACAATTGTTAATGGGAATAAGAATCTTATTTTCATAGATATATTTGTTAAAAAAACTTGAATATGAAGTCATATTCAATAGTTGTTGTATATTAATCGGAATGATTTATAATTTTTTTTATTTGTATCTCAAAAGTAGATAAAAAAAAGGTGTTTTAGAAATAAATATGATTTCTATTCCTACAATAATATACATTGGTGCTGAGGAAATTTAAAGTGCATAATTTTCCGCATGTAATATTACTTTCAGCATTATTGCGGCCTGCCCCTGCGGGTCGGGCTTTTCGCTTCAATCTTCCCAAATGAAAAATTTGGGAAGGATTTCCGCGGCAATCCCTCAGGCAAAAAATAATTCTTCGATCATTAATTTTCATTTTATGAATATTAAATTTTTCTTATAAATTTCACCTTTTAATCCTATTGCTTTTTTATATTTGCTATTATTAAAACAATACCGCATTTTGTATGATAAGGTTAAACAAAGTAATTTTAGTTGGGAATATTGGTAAAGATCCTGAAGTGCGCCATTTAGAGGGCGGTGTGGCTGTAGCAAGTTTTTCACTGGCAACCGCTGAATCATATAAAGATAAAACAGGCCAGCGCATAGATCAAACCGAGTGGCATAATATTGTTGTATGGCGTGGACTTGCAGAAGCTGCCGAAAAAAATCTTAAAAAAGGAATGACAATATATGTTGAAGGCAAATTAAGAACTCGTTCTTGGGACGATAAAGAAGGTCATAAGCGTTACATCACTGAAATAGTAGGTGACACATTTACAATTTTAAGTAAAAAAGAGAATAATACCCCATCCAATAATAATGAGAGTATTAATATTGGAACTAATACCGGTGACGATTTACCATTTTGAAAATCATAATTTAATGTTTGGCTGTAAATACATTATCTTTGCAGTCTAACAATTTATAATTAAAAATAATAATTTTGGATCTCCACAGCATTCTTCATCTTTGGTACTTTACACTTCCCATTATAATTGTCATAAAATCTTTTTCTATAGGCATTTTATTGGCTGTACTGATAATATTTGTGCTGTTGATTTTTGTTTCATTGGTGTCGGCAGCAGAATCGGCTTTTTTCTCGCTAACGCCAACCGAAATGGAAGAACTGAAGACTTCCGTCACTAAAACAGATAAAAAAATATTAACTTTTATTGATGCACCAAAGCGTCTTTTGGCAACACTTTTAATCAGTGTAAATTTTCTCAGTATAGCAATAGTAATTCTTAATTCAACATTTATTTTTGGCGGCGACGGCTTGTTTGATTTTTCGCAGAGCCCGACGCTTGGCTTTATTATCCAGGTTGTAGTTATAACCTTTTTAATTTTACTGGTTGGTGAAGTAACCCCTAAAATATATGCGACACAAAATGCTTTAAAGGTTACACGTGTCCTTGTTTATTTTGTTAAATTTTTACAAGGTTTATTTTATCCCATAAGTTCATTTTTGATTTTTTCAACATCTATGCTTGATAAACTTATTAAGCCCGGATCACATAATATTTCTATAGATGAATTGTCGCAGGCACTG
>CAISYK010000440.1 GCA_903889605.1 uncultured Bacteroidota bacterium | reverse complement strand
TCGACTCCGCTCGAAATGACCAACACGCAGTTTAAGTTCGAACGGAGTTTAGAACTTAGTACTTGGGCATCATGTTTGAAATACATTTTTAACTAAATGACATTGAATAATAATTTATTAATTGAATATTAATTTACCCATGATTAAAGATCTTTATAGTCATTTTCTCAAACACCCTATTGTATGCACAGACACACGCGGTATAAAGAAGGATTCCATTTTTTTTGCATTGAAATGCGGCAGTTTTAATGCAAACAAATTTGCTGAACAAGCTTTGGAATTAGGTTGTTCATTAGTGGTGATAGATGAAGAAGAGTTCAAAAAAGATGAACGTTATTTATTAGTAAATGATGTATTAAGCACCTTGCAGGGGCTTGCAAATTATCATCGTAAACAATTTTCAATTCCGATAATAAGTATTACCGGAACTAATGGAAAAACTACTTCAAAAGAACTGCTTAATGCAGTTTTAAGCCAAAAATATAATGTGCTCGCAACCAAAGGAAATTTGAATAACCATATTGGAGTACCTCTTACCTTATTGAATATTACTGCACAACATGAAATAGCTATTGTTGAAATGGGAGCGAATCATCAAGGCGAAATCATAATGCTTTGTGCAATTGCAGAGCCTGATTTTGGAATGATAACAAACATTGGAAAAGCTCACCTGGAAGGTTTTGGCGGGTATGATGGTGTTGTGAAAGCCAAAAGTGAAATGTTCAATTTCATAAAACATAAAAAGGGAAAAGTTTTTGTAAATGCTGATAATGAATTGCTGAATAAACTTTCGGAAGGAATTAACAAAACAACTTTCGGAACCTCAGAAGGCGTCGATTTTATTGGGAAATTTGTTGAAAGTAATCCTTTTGTAAAATTAAAATGCAAAGGAAAAAAGGATATTCAGCAAGTCGATGAAAAACAAATTATTTCAACTCAGCTGATCGGGAATTACAATTTCGAAAATATTTTAGCGGCGGCTTGTATCGGGCATTATTTTGATGTTCCAGAGGATAAAATAAAATTAGGATTGGAAAATTATATACCATCTAATAACCGTTCTCAGGTTATTCAAACTCAGAGTAATTTGCTGTTGTTAGATGCATATAATGCTAATCCATCAAGTATGAATGCAGCAATCGAAAATTTTGCACAAATGAATAAGCCCAATAAAATGGCGATATTGGGTGATATGCTTGAATTGGGTGATGACAGCGTTATTGAGCACGATATTATTGTAAAACTTTTGAAGGAAAAAAATATAACAAATGTATTATTAGTAGGTCCTTATTTTAAAGAATCCGGAAAATCTATTAACGCAAAAACTTTTTCCAATAGTGATGAGGCTTTTGATTATCTTAAACAGCATCCTGTAAAAAACAGCACTATTTTAATTAAAGGTTCAAGAGGTATTAAATTGGAGAAGGTAGCGGAAGTCCTGTAAGGTGCAGCCTTTACTTCCCCTTAAGAGAGAAGAACCAATGCAGAAACTCGACAGAAATCTTAATGAATATAATATCGCTCCACTTAGGTTAATATTTAATAGACATTTTCTGAGATATTTAGAGAAGCGGAGTATTTTATTTGTTAACGTTAAATTAATTTTGGATTAACAATATTGTTAAATCAAATTAGTTACTTTACATTTAATTAAAACCAAAATTATGGGCAATGAACAAAAAATATTATTGGTTGATGATGAACAAGATATTTTGGAGTTCCTTAGTTATAATCTGAAAAAAGAAGGATATATTGTTTATACAGCAGGCAATGGAAAAGAAGCCATCACAATTGCTAAAAGTGAAAATCCGGATCTGATAATATTGGATGTAATGATGCCGGATATGGATGGAATTGAAACTTGCAGAGAGTTACGTGAAATTCCCGGATTAAAAAATGTTATGATTGCCTTTTTAACGGCTCGTAATGAAGACTACTCTCAGATAGCAGGGTTTGATGTTGGTGCCGATGATTATATTAATAAGCCGATTAAACCAAGAGTGCTGGTTAGCCGTATTAAAGCATTATTGAGGCGAGGTATTGGTATTGAGCCAACTAAAATTGATAACGCTGAAACAGGAGGAATCAAAATTGACCGTGAACGCTATGTTATAGAAAAAGATGGTTTAGAAATAAGCCTTCCTAAAAAAGAATTCGAATTAATAGCACTGCTTGCTTCAAAACCAGGGAAAGTATTTACCCGCGAAGTAATATTGGATAAAGTATGGGGAAATGAAGTAGTGGTAGGCGACAGAACGATTGATGTTCATATCCGTAAACTACGTGAAAAAATAGGCGAAGATTTTATCAAAACAATTAAGGGTATTGGATACAAATTTGAATTTTGAAGCCCGCCCAAGCCGTCCCAAATGGACGAAAAGGCAATGCACCAGCTTAGCAGATTATATAAAAATGGCTTCACTCCTCCCCTTCTCGGAGGCTGAAGAGGCAGTTTTACTCCATCTCCGCAATTGCAATCAATAACTTCTCAAGCTTCTTTTTCATTTCGGAAGGAGTGCATTCATAATTGTTTGCAAGCAATGAAAAACACAGCATTTCGCCTTTTTTGTTTTTCACATAACCTGTATACCCGCGGGCTCGGGTGATGTAACCGCTTTTTGCACACAAATTATCTTTTGCCCAGGTACCTTCACAGAAATTGTCCAGAGGACCACGTTTTCCTGCAACTGGAAAAGAATTATAAAATGTTTTAAAGTTTTTGTCCTTCGCCATTTCGCGTAGAATTTGAGTTTCTGTTTTAGTTGTAATAACATTGGAACGAGAAAGCCCGCAGCCATCATTCATTACTAACCCATTTATGTCTACTCCCTTACTCTTCCAAAACTCAGTAATAATTTCTGTCCCCTCGTTTTCTCTGCCTATTCCATATTTTTTGTATGCAATATATTTAAGCAAATGTTCAGCGTAAAGATTAATACTTTTAAAATTTGTCCAATATATAATTTCACTAAGAACAGGTGAGTAGTGAGTGTACAATAAATGTTTATTAGTAATAAAATATTTATCGGATTCTTTCAACACTCTGACTGTAGTGGTTTTCTCAGAGGTATTCACACCAATTGCATTCAAAGATTTCTCCAGTGATTGAGCGCAGAACAAAGCTGGGTCAGGAATAGATCCTTCAACTTCATAATTATTTTTGTTCGGCGGAATAGTGCCTTGCATCTCCCGGTAATAAGAATATGGGGCACCGTATATAAAGGCATTGTCATCATCGCCGTTTGATGTAATACTATTTATCATCTGCATACCATCAATGGAGGGAATTGTTTTAGTAATAACAGCACTGCTGCCTCTTGCTCCTGATTTTAAATAAAGAGCGTATTTATTATCATGGTAAGTTAAACCGCAGGCTCCCGCTCCAAAATAATTTCCAATATCAGCCCAAATCCATTGAGAAGGAATCATATTGTCATCGAATATGCCTGCATCGCCTATAACAGCGCCGTTGATCTTTTTAATTCCCTTCTTTTTAATTATTTCAGCCCATTTATCGGTAGTACTCAAGCTGTCTTTTTCGTTTCTAAAATATTCTGATTCAATGGTAGGATCGCCTCCGCCGATAATATACAAATTGCCGGTTAAAGTTCCTGATAAAGTATCAAGGATTCCGTCATATTCAAGTTTTGTCTCAAATTTAAAATCACTACCCAACATTAATAAAGCAGCTCCTGTTGTGGTAATTTTTAAAGTGCTTGCGGGAACTAAACTAATATTGCTGTTGTATTCGGCCAGAATAGTATCCTTTTTGATTGGCATCACACAGATACTCCATACAGCATGCTTCAGAGCATCATCGGTTTTTAATTTTTCAATTTCAGTACTCAGTTTTGATTTTGGTTGGGAATACGAAAAGAAAATTTGAGAAAATATAATCAAGAAAGGAAAAAATATTTTTATCATTATTGTTTTTGTTTTTTTCAGCCAGATTTCAAGCGCTGACAAACCGTATGCGGTAAATAAAAAGTTTTAGATCGATAATAATACAAAAAATTCCAAAACATAAATAATACATATACAAAGTAACAAATTTGATTTCAGTGTTCAAAGAATTTATAGAGTTTTGATGTGTATTTGAAATTTAGTTTAACAAATATTAATGAATTATTGCTCCATAAGAAATGTTTTGTATATCCTCCCTAAACTAGAATTGTCAAATAACTATCAACAAGCATCCCCATTAAAAGGGCTTGCTTATTAGTGTCTTAACTCCTGAACATAAATTATACAAAGCTTCAAATTGCCGGAAGTTAAAAAAAACTGGGTAATCCTTTTGCTTTCAGCTTTGGATGGTTCCAAACTATTCAGAGCGTTACTAAACACGGCAAAATAAAAAATTAAAAAAACACTCTGAACCCACAACCTTTAAGTTGTTTTTTTGTACTTTTAATTATATGTTTCTTAAACCAGATAGAACAACTATTAGAAAATACTTATGGATAATGATAATATCAATTTAACATTGGTTTAATTTATTAAATAGGTATTATTTATATGTGCAAATTATAATTTTAGAGCTGATTTATAGTGCTGATAAAAAAAACGCAAAAAAGCATATTTAACTAAAGTTGTACTTGATATTTGGCTTTATTAATTGTGTTAATAATTTTATTTATTTACAACAAAATCATAATTATGTTAAAGCTTTTTAATAGAATAACTAATTTCGGTGTCAAACTGGGATTACAGTCTGATATTGCTGAAAAAATGCGTCTGGTAAACATAGTCAGCTTTTTAGGCGTTCCTATTTGTTTGTTTTATGCCTTCTTATTTGGAATTACTTCACATTATTTTCATGCTTTTGTTTTCTTTTGCGGCTTGTTTATTTTTATATTTCCTATCCTAATAAATTCATGGAAAGGATTAAAGTATTCAATACCAGTTGCTACAATCACGATTCCCTTGTTTTGGGCTTTTGTTACAATAATTTCAGGTAGAGAAACCGGATTTTATCTCGGATTTATTGTGTTTTGCCTTCCGCCAATTTTATTTTTCCCCACTTTTCGAGAATCATTATTTTTTTTGTGGACAGGAAT
>CAISYK010000439.1 GCA_903889605.1 uncultured Bacteroidota bacterium | reverse complement strand
TATAAGTTTATATTATCTCCTTAAAAATAAATTGATTATTTGCGGAATTTTTCTTGGACTGGCTATTGGCTGCCGTATTACAAGCGGTGCGATGCTGCTGCCTTTTATGATCATTATTTGGCGGAATAATTCTGATGAACAAAAAGTTTCCTCCGCTCATGCAGGTTATTTAAAACAAAATCTTATTCAACTGATGAAAATTGCTGTCCCAATGGCTTTGGTTTCATTACTTGCATTTGCCCTTATTATTAAGCAGTTCGGCTTTTCTTTTTTTATGTTTTACGACCAATTTCCTTATCCTCCAATCTCCAAAGTGCTTTACAAAATGATTTTGGGAACATTTGGTGTTATAGGATTCGCGGCAATTGCTGTATCGAAATGGGTGGTTATATTCAATAGAAAAAAACAAAATATCGGTGAAGGATTTGGATATAAATTAGATAAAAAAATAATTGCCGCAAGTTTTGTAATAATTTTTTTGTATTCAATTTCTTATTTTCGTTTACCTCAAAAATCAGGTTATATGATACCATTTATTCCATTTTTAATTTTACTCTTCGGATATTATCTAAACAGTAAAAATTTTAAATTGTTATGTTCGGCATTTATCCTGTCTTCATTTATTTGCAGCATTAATCTTACAGATAAATTAAGAGGGGCTGAGTATTCAAAATATGCTGTTATTTTTCATGTTTCAGGGCAAGAGCTTTTTTTTGACCCTTTCTCAGGTCCTATATTTTCTGACTATTCAAAGCGCAGGCAAAAAATGAAATATACAGCAGATCTCATTGAAAAAACAGATAAAATTAAATCAAAAACAGTAATTATTGCAGGTTGGTGGTATAATGAAATTATGGTTGAGATGATAACAAAGAATCATAATAATTTTGTTACTTTTGAATCCTATATTGATACAGCTAAAATAAATATGTACCTTGCAGATGGTAATGAAATAGTTTACCTGCCGGAACAGCAAATATATAATGAGCTGATGTTTAAAATTAAATAATCTTTTATACTTAAATAAGAAAACTAATGAATCATTTTTTAAAAACTACCAGTACAATTTCAATTGCCGCATTATTATGCAGTAATTTAAATGCTCAAACCGACAGAAAAGATAAAGCTCAATTTAAAGCAAAATCGAATGAATTTTATGAGCAGATAAAAAAAGGCACCCAGCTTTTTGATGAACCTAAAAAAGTTACTCCGCTGGTATTACGTATGGATTTCACTGGAATCGACGTTCCTAAATCGGCTTCCGAGTTTAAAACTGTATTTACTCAAAAGCCTGAATCGCAGGGGGAAACAGGAACATGCTGGTGCTTTTCTACTACCGCATTTTATGAATCCGAAATTAAGCGTATTAGTAATCAGGACATTCAATTGGCAGAGCTTTATACTGTTTATTGGGAATATGTAGAAAAAGCGAAAGAATTTGTCCGTACACGCGGAGCATCCTTATTTGATGAAGGCTCAGAAACAGATGATGTTGCAAGAATAATGAAAGTTTATGGTGCTGTTCCATCGGAGGCTTACAATACTTTAAAACCAGGTCAGCAATTTCATAATCATAAAAAAATGGTGGAAGAAATGAGAGCCTATTTGGCTTCCGTAAAAAATTCTAACCAATGGAATTCTGATGAAGTAATAGCAACCATTAAATCGATTCTGAATTTTTACCTTGGTGAGCCGCCGGTTTCTGTTACCGTTGCTGGTAAAAAAATTACTCCGCAGGAATATTTGAAAACAATTGCGAAACTAAACCCTGAAGATTATGTTGGTTTTATGTCATTTATGGAAAGTCCTTATTTTACACAGGCAGAATATAAAGTACCCGACAACTGGTGGCATTCAGCCGATTATTATAATGTGCCGTTAAATGATTTTATGAGCATTATAAAAAGCGCCATTAAAAATGGTTATTCCATGTCAATCGGCGGTGATGTTTCGGAAAGCGGAATGGAAAATAAAACCGGGGTTGCAATGATTCCTACTTACGATATCCCATCAGCATATATCGATGAATATTCCCGTCAGCTGCGTTTTTCAAACGGTTCAACAACGGATGATCATGCTATGCAGTTAGTAGGTTACGAAGAAAAACCAAATGGAACCTGGTTTCTAATTAAAGATTCCGGCAGCGGCGGACAAAACAACCAAACCGCTCCAGGCTATTGGTATATGCACGAAGATTTTGTTAAATTAAAAATGACAACTTTCACAATCAATAAAGACGCGGTTAAAGAAATTTTAGCTAAATTTCCGAAAAAAAATTAATTAAATATTTTTATTAAAATTACTAATGCCGACGATTCAAAAAACATACGAAATGAATGCAACGCCTGAGGAGGTTTTTAATGCATTGATAAATCCTGATTTAATCCAAATATGGTCGCGTGATGAAGCCAAAATGAACGGAAAAGTCGGCGGAACATTTTCTTTATGGGGCGGACAAATGTTCGGCACAAATTTAGAAGTTGTTACAAACAAAAAATTGGTGCAGGAATG
>CAISYK010000438.1 GCA_903889605.1 uncultured Bacteroidota bacterium | reverse complement strand
CTGTTGTGAAATTCGTAAAAGATTTTCCATCATATCTGCTGACGCCTCCGCCCGAAGTTCCAAACCAAAGATTTCCGGTTTTATCTTTAAAACCGCAGCAAATAGTGCTTAATGCCAAACCTTGTTCAGTCCCGAAATATTCCATAAATGTGTAACCTCCAGCCTCCCCTTCCAATTCCCGCTGCACAGCAGGGGCAGGAAGTTTAACTTTTGCCCCTCCATCACTTGGTGCAAGTGTGTAATTTCGGATGCCGTTTTTTGGGATAACCATAACCATAGGTTTGGGGCAGGTGTCCAGAAGTGTGATAATAGGAGGCAGGGCTTTAATTGTAACAGGCGAGTTAAAAGAAGCAAGTTTTAGCTGCTCTTCCTTGTTTTCTTTGTTAATACAAGAAAACAAACTGAAAGTTATTAATAAGATTATACAGAGAAATCTACACATGGTTTTGATTTGTAAATTAGTAACCATTCTATTATTCATAACCTATCCGCATACCAATAATAAGTATATCATCCACCTGCTCTAAACTTCCCTTCCATTTTTCAATAGTTTCGGTCAGTATTTGTTTTTGCTCTTCCATAGGTTTTTTATGTATGGAAATCAATAACTCATCCAATTGTTTGTATTTGAATTTCTTTCCTTTTGGGCCGCCAAACTGATCGGCATAACCATCGGTATAAAAATACAACATGTCACCAGGTTTTGCTTCAATTGTAAAATGTGTAAAAGAAATACCTTTTTCACCTTTCCCAATAGGCATTTTATCCGCCGGTAAATTTATGACGGCATTATCTCGAACTATAACAGGAGCATTGTTAGCAGCAGCATAAGTAATTTTATCATTTTCAATACAAACCAGAATGCCGTCCATACCATCTTGTGCGCCGTCTTTTGATATGCTTTCTATTAATCGTTGGCGCACATGGTTTAAAATTTCATTGGGTTGTTTTACGTTTTTTTCTATAATCGCCTCGTTCAAAAATGAAATATTAAGCAAACTCATAAATGCCCCCGGCACACCATGCCCTGTAGAATCACAAACGGCAAGATAAAACCGTGTTGGTATTTTTTCACTGCCTACTATTAACTCATCATCCACAACTACAGAAGCTGCCCAATAAAAATCACCACTAACAATATCTTTTGGCTGAAATAAAACAAAATGGTCTTTTAAATTTTGCAGCAGCATTTCATCATTTGCAAGCAAAGTATATTGAATACGTTTTGCATAATTAATCGAATCAACAATCTCTTTTTGTTTTTCTTCAATCAGATCTTTTTGTTCAACTAATAAATCTTTTTGTTCAACAACTTCCGCTGTTCTTTCTTTTACCGTTTGTTCAAGCAATTCTTTCTCTTTTCTTAACGATGCAGTACGCCATCTAAAAAACAAGACCAAGCCTGATAATACAATAAGCAGATAACTAAAATACATCCACCAGGTACGGTACCATGGCGGTAAAACTTTAAAAGTGTACAATACAGGTTCGCTCCAAATACCGTCTGGACTGCAGGCTTTCAGTTTAAAAGTGTAAGAGCCTTCATAAATATTACCGAACACTGCAGTAGTTTTATTCGTTGCCGGACTCCACCCCTTGTCGTATCCATCAAGTATATACTGGTAATTGACCATAAAGGGACGAGACGTTTCTATGGCTAAAAAATCAAAAGTTATATTATTGTGTTCAAAAGGAAGAACAAGATTTATAGGCAATGGATAAAAACGAGTGATGCTGTCAAATTCTATATCCTTGAATTTTTTAAGCATGGCATCACGCTTAGTAAAATGTTTTAAATAATTTGAACAAATCTATGG
>CAISYK010000437.1 GCA_903889605.1 uncultured Bacteroidota bacterium | reverse complement strand
CCAACGGCTGATGCTATGACAAGTGGCAGATTATGAGGTACTTAACTGTCAACCAACACGAATGATTGTGCGGGCGACGAAGCTTCAATTATGTTTCCAAACTCGCCATTTGTTATGGCCTTTGTTAGCTGTAGTGCGTGCAGATTCGTGTTTTAGGGGCCAATTCACTTGCCATTGGATTTTGCTTGTTCTAACATTAAATCTAGTGCTTTCCTATTATAAACTTTCCCTCGTACGATAACAGATTCAATAGTTTTTGTATTTTCAATATTTTCTAATGGATTCTTATTCAATACAACTAGGCTTGCCAGTTTGCCTACCTCAACAGAACCAAAATCAGCTTTTTTGTTCATAAATATTGCAGGATTGATTGTTGCAGACCTTAATGCATCAAGTGTCGGCATACCTCCCTTAACCATAAGCGACAATTCATCGTGTAAAGAAAATCCAGGAAAAACATAAGGATTAGGAAAATCGGTTCCTGCAATAAACTTCACTCCTTTTTCATTCATTTTGCCTATTAAGCTTAGCTCAAAAAGATACCTTACTCTTGCACTATTAGCAAAATTATCTATTTGGCTTTTTGAATAAGGATTCATTTTTTGATTCCATATGTTAATAATATATTCCGGAAGATAGGCTATTCTGTTATCATTTATAAATATTGAATCATTTAAATAACTCATTGCCCTATTAACTGTTAAGGTGGGGCATAACCACATGCTACTCTTAGCCAAAACAGAACAGATAGAATCAAACCTTTTTTCAGAAAATGTACTAATAAGTGCTTCATTTGATGTATCAACAGATGAGCAGGCATTTAGAAACCCATATAAATGTTCCGAACTGGACATTCCTGCTTCAATTGCCTTGTAGATTGAAACTCTATTGGGTATATGACCAGCGAATGTGATATTCCTTTTTTTTGCTTCATTAGCAATAGCCATGAAACTTTCTTCCGTTAACATACTATATACTTTGATAAAATCAACATGTTGGTCAATTTGCTTTTTTACGGCAGCAACAGCCTCATCTGGCGTTGTAACTACTAAACTTCCTGCTGGAAAACAAGGCGGATTTCCATCAAGAAGATCACCTGACAGGTAAACATCCGGTGATAAAAGCCCTTCCTGTTGCGATCTTTTTGGTATTTCTACAAACGCCGGCATATTACCCCACATTTCTCTTACTCCTGTAATACCATTGGCAATAAGTAAAGGATCCAGATCAACATGGCTCCATTTATAATGGGCATGCATATCCCAAAGTCCCGGGATAAGATATTTACCTTTTCCGTCAATTACAATAGTTGAATCCGAACTGACAATTTCATTATCATAAATGGCACTGATGCGATTATTGTCAATGGTTAATGTTTTATTTTTTAATATTTTTCCTGTTTTTACATCAACAATATTAACCCTAGTAATTACAATATCAGGTTTACCTGCACGGCAAAGTGACCCAAATGGTATTATGAGTAATAAAATCACAAAACTTGATTTAATTCTTTTAGAAAAGTCAGCATTCATGGTATGGTTTTTGAGTTTATAAAAAAGTTAAAATTAAGTTTCTTGTCAAATTTATGATTTTAAGTATCAGTACTTTTTATTCGCATTACAGCTAACGTGTTGGTGCTAAACGCAGCAATGGAATATCCTATGAAAAGTTCTAATAACACTGGTTTTGTTGCTATTCAGCGCCATGTTTTGGGCAGGTTAAATTTATAATTATTGCAGATGGATAGTTATTTTCTGACAAATATTTCTGTACAAATAATATCTCCACTATAAATTTTTGTAAAATAGAGTCCTTTTGGAAAGTAAAATAGGTCTATTTCAATTGATTTGGATTGAAAAGTATTCTCATAAATCCTTTCTCCAATCATATTGTAGATTTCAATATATTTTTTGGTAAAGGATAATTGATCATTTTTTATTGTCACTGAAATTTTTCCAGATGATGGATTTGGGGAAAGGGAAATGTCATTTGAATCAAGTATTTCACGAATAGCATTACTTGATGGATCATAACTCCAAAAATCCTTACTAAAGGATCCTGAAGTTGTAACTCCGGTGACAATATATCCTTTATTATCAATAGCAAAACCTGCTGCACCATTTCTTCCTATACCTGGAAAATCTGGTTTTTGTATCCAAAAATTGGTTGTCTGGTCCCATTCCCAAAACTCTTTACTTAAGGCAGTTGATTGTGTAAAACCTGTAACCAAATATCCTTTATTCCCGATGGCAAAACCTGAAGCACCATTTCTTCCTCCACCTGGAAAATCTGTTTTTTGTGTCCAGGTATTGGTTGTTTGGTCCCATTCCCAAAATTCTTTACAAAATGCTGTTGTATTTGTGTAACCAGTTAAAAGGTATCCTTTATTCCCAATCGCAAACGCGGCGGAAAAGTCTCTTCCAACTCCAGGAAAATCTGTTTTTTTTGTCCAAATATCTGTTGTCTGATCCCATTCCAAAAACTCCGTACTGAATGGATTCGAAGGTGTAAATCCTCCAACAATATATCCTTTATTCCCGATTGCAAAACCTGTAGCACCATTTCTTCCATCCTCTGGAAAATCCGTTTTTTGCGTCCAACTATTGGCTGTCTGATCCCATTCCCAAAATTCTTGAGAGTACGCAGTTGCGTTTGTATAACCAGTAACAAGATATGCTTTATTTCCGATGGCAAAAGCTGCTGAAAAAGTCCTTCCTTCTCCCGGAAAGTCGTTCATTTGTAACCAACCATTTTGAGCTGAAACAAATATTGTCACATACAGTAACACAAATAATAATACAGTTCTCATATGAAGTTGATAAAAAATTAATCATGTTATTGTACTACTATTTCTAATCAATCAATTTTTTCGACAACTTGCCCCTAACGCCCAGCCGACAGCCACAGTGCGGGCTTTAGAAGAATTTATATTTGAATTTCGTTTTCATTTTAGTAGCCACAACCAGCCTCATTACCATGATGCCCCGCATTGCTCGGCTGCCGGCTCGTTAGCTGTTGTTATTTCTCAACTAATATTTATCTTGATTACTCCTGATTAGGAAATTTTATGATATAAATCGAATTACAAAATCCTCAACTACCTGATCGATGAGATATATTGACGCCATTGTAATAAGGCCTTTTATTGCTACTTTCCAAAATGGAATTGATTTGAAAAAATTTAAAAGTGTTACTGTAAAATAAAAGTTAAAAACTGGAAATTCTATAAAAGCAGTATCTAAGTGAGGAAAAATCAATTTAAGTAAAGCAATAAACCCTGCCATCAAAAAACAAATGGATATAGTATATAACATCATTACACCAACCTCAGCATAATTATATCCATATTTATAAAATAAGAGATAAGTAATTAAAATATAAATCGGTATCAAAGCAATAAAAGTTATCACCATGTATTCATGAAAGAACTTTGCTTCTGAAAGAATATCCGCATGGTAATATTTTGTTACGGCATTGAATATCCAAT
>CAISYK010000436.1 GCA_903889605.1 uncultured Bacteroidota bacterium | reverse complement strand
TGTATTATCCAGCAGTTTTGGCAGGGAAAAGTGATAGAAATAATTTTTTGTTTTACATATTTGCAGCAAAATATTTAACATTCCAGCCATTTCCAAAAGGGATAATAAAAAATTCGACAAAATTGTCAAGTAAATCAAGTTTCGTTATATTTGCAGGGCTGTAAATAAATATTATACCATAAAAGCGTAGGTTTAAATTACCTGATAGAAAAACGCAAAAAGAGTTTCAGGGAAGAATTGGTGTCGCTTATTCTAAAGAAAGCAGTCTGGTTGCAAAGTCTGGTTGAACAATCAGATTACTTTTTCAAATAAAGGATTTACTCGTTTGCCTTACTGCCTAAAATAGGCAATCCAACTTTACTACGCCATCAATTCCATCTTTGTCACCAGGAATAACCCGAGGGATAATAAATAGGGTATAATTTAGAAATTTAGAAATTTAGAAATTATGTAAAAGGAATGTGTAACTTCTTAAAGTTTGTGAAACCGAACACCTAATTAATTATTGTGACATCTAATGAACGATTTGATTTTAATGCTAAATTGTTAATCTTTTTATTTATCAAAATGTTTACCGGGAGCCTCTCCTGGCAGGTTTCTGACATTTTTTTTTGTGGAATATATGCTAAGACCATCTTCCGTTACCCGTATAAACACCCCCGATTATTTACCTCGTCAAATAAGGTAAAACTACTCTTGTGGGTTTTTAGAAATCATCTTAGCTTTGCCTTGCATCATTATCCATGTCAATGTTTATTAAAATTTACCACCAGGGGAACTTCCTTTTGTGAGGCTTTTGGGGGTTTTGGAAAAGTAGCGACACATTTTTTCCTCCTTTAAATAGTATTACGTAAACTTAAGGAAACTGTTATGAATAAAATTGGTATACTGATTTTAGGAGATGAATCAAAAGTTGTTGAAGGGCTTAATGGATTTCTAAATGATAATGAGTTTTTGATCCATCATGCATCTGAACCTATGCAAGCCAATGCAATATTGGAGGATAATACCATTAATTTTGTACTGCTTGACTTAGAACAAAACGGAAAATTCAATCAAAACATTTTAAAATCATTTAAATTACGATATCCGGACCTGGAAACAATTGTGATTGATGAAGAAAATAAACAATCTGGCCGATACAATTCACATAAAAAGGGTGCAGTTAAAAGCACCTCAAAACCCTTCATAATCAAGGATATTCAAAAATTAATAGAGAGTAGCCATTCTTTTATAAAATTTAAAAAGCATCAGGAACAACTTGACTTGAATTTTACTCATTTCACCAAAGAGATGAAAGACAAGGATGTTCAAGCCATGGTAGGAGTCAGTTCAGCAATTAAAACAATAAGCAGCTTGATTCTACTTGTTGCCAAGTCAGAAGATACATCCGTGATTATAACAGGGGAAAGTGGTACGGGAAAGGAATTGGTTGCACGCGGGATTCATGCATTAAGCCGGAGAAAGTCAGGGCCTTTCAATGCTGTGAATTGTTCAGCTATCCCGGAAAGTTTATTTGAAAGTGAGTTCTTTGGTTTCAGAAAAGGTGCTTTTACAGGAG
>CAISYK010000435.1 GCA_903889605.1 uncultured Bacteroidota bacterium | reverse complement strand
TTTTTATTATATCTATTAATTATAGCAGCAAAGCCCAAATTGCATCAATTTTTGCTGATGAGTTTCCTGATTCTGCAAAAATGCGTATTGGTATTTGCGGGGATTATGACCTGAATTCAA
Organism: uncultured Bacteroidota bacterium; assembly: GCA_903889605.1. Lineage (GTDB taxonomy): Bacteria > Bacteroidota > Bacteroidia > 2-12-FULL-35-15 > 2-12-FULL-35-15 > 2-12-FULL-35-15. Next base: position 2,841 of record CAISYK010000435.1, on the reverse strand, counting down.
ATGCATTTACTAATTCATTTGTAACAAAATTTTATACCGGCGGATATATTGATAAAGATTTGAAAAATTCTGTTTTAAACCGCATAAAAAACACAAACCGCATTGGAGCCAATTTTAATTACGGTATTTATGCAGCATTTAAATTAGACTCATCTAAGTTTAAGAAAAATTTAAATGTGTTTTTCAGCGTTCGGGACAGATTTCATTTTGATGCTCAATTTTCAAATGATTTTTATAAATTGGGCTTTTACGGCAATTCGCAATATGGCGGGAAAACTGCTAATTTAAATAATTTCAGTTTAAATCTTATACGTTATCAGCAGTTTCAAATAGGCTTGTTTTCATCAAAGTTAGATAGTGCTGCCCGCTGGGGAATTGGATTTTCGTTTTTGAAAGGGGAACAATATCTTTCAATTATAGCTAAAAAAGCTGAGCTATTTACAAGTGAGGACGGGCAATATATTGATTTTAATACAGAATTAAACGCAGTTAAATCTGATCCGGCGCATAAAGGTATCGGCGCATTTAATGGATATGGAGGAAGTATAGATATTTATTTTGAAGCCCCTTTCAAAACTCGTTTCGGTGATTCAAAATTACGTGCTTCGGTTTCTGATATCGGTTTTATTAATTTCAACAAACAAACCCTGACACTTAAACAAGATTCAATTTTCCATTATACAGGATTTAAAATCAATAGTTTATATGACTTACAAGATTCAACACTTGGAAGCACATCATCTGATAGTATAATAAACTCAATAGCACCATTTAAAAAACAATCAATGTCAGCAACTTTACCGGCTGTTTTAGATTTAACTTTCCAAACAAATATTAATTCACATTTTCATTTAATAGAAGGTATACGCAATGTTTTTAATGGAAATTCTAAATTGCTGATTTATGTGAAGGGAAATTTTTATTTTAATTCTAAATTTATGATGTCAGCTTCAGTTGGTTATGGCGGGTATGGCAACTTTAATTGCGGATTAAGCGTTTCGGCTGATTTGGGTAAAGGCATTTTGTTATATGCAGGAAGTAAAAATATTGAGGGCTATATCTCCCCGAAAAAAACATGCGGGCAAAACCTTTACGTTTCTTTAGTTAAAAATTTTAAATAACGGGCAATTCATTTAATAAATATTATGTCATTAAAAAATATTCCTAACATTAAGCATTTAGACTCCAACAGCTTTTTTATAATTGCAGGACCATGTGTAGTTGAAACAGAAGAGATATGTTTTGAGATCGCTGAAAAAGTAAAAGCGGTTACTGAAAAATTAGGGATACCCTATATTTTTAAAGCCTCATATCGGAAAGCAAATCGTTCACGTTTAGATTCTTTTACGGGTATTGGTGATGAAAAAGGATTGCAGATAATTCAAAAAATAGGAAGACAGTTGAATATCCCTACCCTTACGGATATTCATACCAACGAAGAAGCGGCCTTAGCTGCTCAATATGTTGATGTGCTGCAAATACCGGCTTTCCTTTGCCGCCAAACAGAATTATTAATTGCTGCAGCAGAAACTGGCAAACATGTAAATATTAAAAAAGGCCAGTTTTTATCGGCTGAATCAATGAAGTTTGCTGTTGATAAAGTCCGCGAATCAGGCAATTCCAACATTATGCTTACCGAACGCGGCACATTTTTAGGTTATCAGGATTTAGTTGTTGATTACAGGGGAATTCCTGAAATGCAGAAAAATAATGTTCCAGTGATAATGGATATAACACATTCTTTACAGACACCAAATCAAACAAGCGGTGTTACCGGCGGTAAACCCGAATTAATTGCAACTATTGCTAAAGCAGCTATTGCTGTTGGTGCAGACGGTATTTTTTTAGAAACACACCCTAATCCGTCTAAAGCTAAATCGGATGGAGCTAACATGCTTCACCTTGATTATTTTGAAAAATTAATGGTTGATTTGCTCAGGATTAGAAAAGCTGTTATTTAATTTTTATGAATAAAATAAAAAACATATTCTCATTGCTGGTATTGCTGGTATGTATCGATAATACTGCATTTTCTCAATATATCAGATTTAGAAAAGCTATTGGAAATACCGGATACGATATTGGCGTTTCTGCAAAACAAACTGTTGATAATGGCTATATAATAGGAGGGTCTACCAGCAGTTTCGGTAATGGCACATCAGACGTATATTTATTAAAAACTGATTCGCTCGGAATATTAAAATGGCAGAAGACTTTTGGCGGTATAAATATTGATAGAGGAAATTGTGTCAGACAGACTAGCGATAAAGGTTTTATTATTTGCGGTTATTCTAATAGTTTTGGAGATGGAGGTTATGATGCATATTTAATTAAGACTGATTCCATGGGAAATGAACAATGGGAGAAAACATACGGAGGCAGCGATTGGGATTTTGCAAACTGCGTTGAACAAACAAATGATGGAGGTTATATTATTTGCGGAAGCACATATAGTTATGGAAAAGGCAATCAGGATTTTTATTTGATAAAAACTAATCCTTCAGGTGACACACTTTGGACAAGAACATTTGGAGGCGCAAAGGATGACGCTGCAAAATCAGTTATCCAAACAAGCGATGGCGGTTATATTTTAACAGGATATACCAAAAGTATGGGGGATACTTTAGGTGATTTTTATACCGTTAAAACAAATGCGCTTGGGGATACTTTATGGACAAATAAATTCGGCGGGCCTCAAGCTGATTTTGGAAATGATGTGCTGGAAAGGGTTTCAGGAGGGTATGTTGTGGGCGGTGAAACCAAAAGTTTTGGCAATGGAAATTCTGACGGCATTATTGCAATAATTTCTGCCGCAGGCGCAGCCAGCAATCCAATAACTAT